>JBBPYO010000031.1:0-6374 GCA_038199845.1 Flavobacteriales bacterium | reverse complement strand
TCAATATTGAAATAAATGCGGATGTTCAAAAAAAAATCCTTCAATAGAATTAAATAGTAGGCTGAGTTGCTAAGTGCGTGGTCGGCTTGTTACATGCGCAGATTTATTATTTCGCACGATTATATTTTGAGAATAATAATATACTATTGATACTCTCTAGAAACTTTCTATATTTCGATTTTCCGTCATAAATGCAGTTTGTGCAATGCTTAATTGCTTGACCATTCCTTCAGTAAGCAATCCGCCACGGAAACGCCCAAAACGCTGCATTAGCCAAAGTTTTCTCAAGGTGAAATGTGGGCGAACTCGTATGACATTCCATATTTATTTGTAATCAGCACTTTAGTCCATTTGAAATAAACTGCTAACGTCCAACCTGCTAGACTTAAAAGTTGTACCTTTCTATGATATCGGGTAAAGCGATGTAGAAATATTCGTTGAGAGAGATAAGCCACAAAATCCTTTCGAAAACCCAAAGTTCCCAAACGCTCCAATTCTATAATACACACGGCCAATTAACTTCCCAAGGCAAGGCGGAGAACGTTTTCTATTATCAAAACAACCATTTAAATACAGCCAATCAATGAATATACACATAAATTCTATTCCCACAGAAACAGTGCTCACTGACATTGCCACCGCAATAAGTGATGGTAATGAAAATGAACTTCGGGAGAACAAGATCGCAGACAACTGCAGTGAGTATTTTCTGGATATCCCAAAAGCTATAGGAAAAGGTAGTATCAGCGGAATTACATTTCCCACGGGCTTCTCACTATATCAGTATAATTGTTCTTTTAATATGGACATTAAGTTCAATTTCAACATCAACAAAATTCAGCCCTTGAAATTCATTTTCTGCAACGACGGCAATATTTACCATTCCTTTGCCGATGAAAATGACAAAATGAACATTTCGTTATACCAGAACATCATTATTGCCGGGGAGAAGGACAGTGGGCATAATATTTATTTTGAGGCTGGCAAGAAAGTCAGTCTCACCACCTTGGAAATTGATCGCCCAAAATTCAAAAAGTTCCATGCGTATAGCGATGACAGTCTTAATGCACAGTTGTTGCTTGTGCTGAATGATACTGAATCGAACCGGGAGTTCTATTATCAGGGAAATTATAGTCTGAACACAGCTGATCTAATCCAGGGTATTCGCACCACAAAATATCAAGGCTTTTTAAAGTTCTTGTTTCTACAGGGCGCTTCAAACATTTTACTCGCCCATCAAATAGAACAATTTATAGATGACGATCAAAGCAAGGAATGTCCTCAGCTATTGCGTCAAAGAGATCTAGAAAATGTGAAAACCGCCATTGAGATTATTAGGGGAGACATGCAGACCAGTTTTTCAGTAAATGATCTTGCAACTAGAACGGGCACCAATTCAAATAAGCTTCAAGAAGGATTTAAGCACCTCTATGACACGACCGTTAACAGATACATACATGAGCTAAGAATGGACGAAGCGACCAGTTTATTGGAACATTCAGACCTTAATATTTCGGAGATTGTATCTTCCATAGGCCTGAACAGCCGCAGTTACTTTTCAAAAGTATTTAAAGAAGCATACGGCGTAAGCCCCAGATATTTTAGAACGACGAAGGAAAAAAGACAAGACTAATAAGAGGTAGCTGATCAAAAAAAAGGGATCATCTGTTATTGATCATCCCATTATTCCTTACTATGTCATAAGATTTTTTAATAAATCTATTTTGGTCTCCCTATATCCTCTGAGATGATCTTTATAATGATTTCTTTGTTTCTCGTGAGTTTTAATCCATGCTTCGCAATATCCATTTTTGGAATAATTCATTTGCGTCCTTATACTTTGTTGGTATTTACAGAATCCTGCTATTTCTAATGTATTTACTCTACGCCATGCCAAAAGTTCATATCTAAATTTGTCTTCTCTCAGGAGCTTTTTTTCCATTGAGAAAAACACTCCTAATTCATGATGCAAACTTTCCAGTTCCTCAATCCAATCATCCACTTCTCGAAGGTCATTTTGAAATAGCAATACCTCAAGCGCCCTAATCCTGATTTTGAGATCTACTGTATTAATCAACACGTTGTTTTATTTTAAAAAATTTTACTTTTAATATTTTAAACGCTCAATATGAACTACTTAGTATAATGTTGAAAAATGCATCCTTAATCTTATAATGTTTTTCCATATTATAACGATACTGCTTTCTAAACTCCTCGTGCTGTATTGCGTAATACCGGTCGCACTGCAAATCTTCGCATTCTACACTGCCTTTTAAATGATTGATATATTTAAAATAAATATCCATTTGCGCACTGTTTTCGCGTTTCTCGTCGAGCAATTTTTGATACAATGAAGTCGTTTTTGAGTACTTATTCCCTATTATTTTGAGCATATTGTCAATATCACTTTTCAGGGAATTTAATTGATGCAACCAGTTCTCCAGCTCCATGAGATTGTTCTTGTGGAGCACGTCGAGTTCTGAATCATGATCATAAATTCTTGTAATAGGCATGGCATAAAATTATAAATGATGATACAATAAACTACCTTAGTATAAACCTAAGGTACAAATCGGAAATATTCTAAATTTGAGACAGATAATCAGGCGACAAACCCGTTGGGAATTATATTAAGATTGAGGTGGTGGCAGGAGTATCGGAATCTTCCACATTTTCAATTAAAAGTTCTTTGACACCACTGGGGAATTCCCAATTTAGACGGTCTCCCATAGAATAACCTATAAGACCCATTCCCATAGGTGACATAATGGATATTTTACCCACTTTGGCATCACTTTCAGAAGGGACTACCAGTTGGAGGGTTTTTTTCCAATCACCCGATTGTACAGTGACCTTACGGTTGAACCGTACCACGTCTACCGGCATTTCTTGCTCATCACAAATCAGAGCGGTTACCAACTCTTCAGTGAGCTTTTTAACAGCACTTTTTTCAATCAAATTCTTTTGCGGTCCAGATAAGTTCATTAGCCGCTTAAGCTGTACATATTCTTTTTTTTCCAGGATTATGCTTCCGTATTTCATTTTTATAAGAATTAAGTTAGGGCCTGTAATAAGATAAAGTGTTCAAAATTAACAATGTTATTTCGTGCAGTAACTAGATAAAACGGAACAATAGCATCAACTAAAGCAAAACGTCTTACAAAGTAAAATTGCAAAAGAACAATTCAAAATTTATAGATTATAAAATTGCAGGCCCTTAGTTTTATTAAGGGAAAATACCCCGTTGAACGTACGCTTTTTCGATACGCTCAATAGCCAGGATATAGGCTGCAGTGCGCATATCTATATTACGCTCTTCTGCAGCTGTGAGCACGTTGTAAAAACTGCCGCTCAGTTTGGTCTCCAGCTTTTCCATGACCTCTGCCAAATTCCACAGTTCGCCATTTCGGTTCTGTAACCACTCGAAATAGCTTGTAATAACACCTCCAGAATTACAAAGGATATCGGGGATGATATCAATACCTTTACTAATAAGTATCTTCTCGCCCTCCACATTAGTTGGCCCGTTAGCACCTTCTGCAACAAGCATTGCTTTTACAGAATGCGCGTTTTCCTCAGTAATCTGGTTACCCAGAGCAGCAGGGATAATTATATCGCAATCAAGAGCAAAAAAGTCTTCTGTTTCAATCTCATCGGCGCCCTTAAATTTTTGTACGCTACCCTCATTAGCTTTAATATGGCTAAAAAGATTTTCTACTTTTATACCTTCCTTTTTGTAAATACTGGCAAAAGCATCCTGTACACCTACCAGCACGGCTCCTTCCTCTTCCATAAAAAGGGCTGCCCAATAACCTACGTTCCCAAAACCCTGTACAATGAACTTCTTGTCTGTAAGGCTAATATTTTTATGTTGTGCCCAGAGTTTAATACATAGGAAAACGCCATAACCAGTGGCACGATCCCGTCCCTCTAATCCTCCAGAACCCACAGGTTTTCCGGTTACTACATGTTGGTAAGTAGAACGCTCTGATGGACTTTTTGTAGACATATATGTGTCTGCAATCCATGCCATTGTTTGTGAATTCGTGTTAACATCAGGAGCGGGAATGTCATGTTCAGGTCCTATATTATCACCCAGCGCGTAAGTAAAGCGTCTTGTGATGCGCTCCAGTTCTGACTGTGTGTATAATTTAGGATTGATTTTTATTCCTCCTTTTGCCCCTCCATAAGGTAATCCTGCCAAAGATGTTTTCCAGGTCATCCACATTGCAAGTGCCCTAGCAGCATCTATATCTACGGTATCATGATAACGCAATCCACCTTTATAGGGACCCAATGCATTGTTATGTTGCACGCGGTAACCTGTAAAGATCTCCACATCGCCATTATCCCTTTTTGCGGGAAAGTGAATGATAAGCTCATTATTCGTCACCGCAAGAATTTTTCGGATATTAGGATTTAATCCTATGTAGTCTGCTGCGGTATTGAACTGCTGCATGACATTTTCTACCATTCCTGTGGCATTTTTCTTTACTTTTAAAGTGCTTTCCACTTTATCAGATTCTTTTGTTTCCATTTTTATATGTTATTAAGACATTAAATAGTTTTGGTAAGCTTTACTTCACCGGCTTCCACCGCTTTGTCAAGGTCAATGGATAAGGTCTTTAAAGTGTTAAAGAACTTTTTACCATCTTGACGTTTTACCAATACCTCAATTTTACAATCTTTTGTCGTCTTAATTTCCGAAATCTCTATTTTTTGCCCATTTAATTTATTAAAATTTGAAATACCACCACGTTTGATCAAAAAATTAGGTCTTGGCAGATTAATATACTTGTAGGTGCTTTCAGATGGCTTGGCAATTTCAAGCACATCACCAGTCTCGACCACATACTCCACATTACAATCATTTGAATTTTGTGCATTTAGACTTGCTATTCCCATAGCGCAGATAATTATATATTTTAGCATTGTCTTAAAATTAATCGTTTATTATAAAGTTAAAAGATTGAAAGCTATCCTGCTGACTTTCATATTCACTGGTCGAGTTGTCATAATCACTACAGGACCAGACCTTGTCCTTCTGATTTGTAAGAACGCAGTAACTTAAATGAGTGCAATCTTTACATATACTGAATGAAGTGGCTATCATTGTTCCTATATTTTGTTATTTATATGGAAGCAATAGGAATGCCAGCGCAAAGAATAATATAGGTCAAAGATTTAAACTATTGTTCTACAGATCTTTAAGTATGAAAAGATAAAAAATAAGAAATAGCACCTGGGCGAATTTTATCCGTACGGGTATTTTTTACCCGTTAGAATCTGGTTTATTAAGTTTTTCCCGTAAGGTTTTGCGGGTTATTTGAAGGATTTCCGCAGCTTTGGTTTTGTTATTACCCATCATCCGAAGTACTTTTGCAATGTATTTATGCTCCATTTCCTTCAAAGAAATGAGGGTTTCTTCCGAAAAATCAATGGTGTATTTCAAGTTCTCCGGCAATTGTGCCACGGTGATTGTTTTATCACACATGATCACCGCACGTTGTATCACATTTTCCAATTCACGTATATTTCCCGGCCAGTTGTATCTTTTTAAGATATCGAGAACCTCGGGTTCCATCTGAATGAAGCGGTCCTTATACTCCACACCATATTTAAAAAGAAATTTTTCCACCAGTTTGGGTATATCCTCTTTTCTTTCCCTGAGAGGTGGAACCTGTATCTCCACCACCGTGAGTCGGTAATAAAGATCTTCCCTAAAGGTTCCTTTTTTAATCATTTCCTTCAAGTCATTATTGGTGGCCGCAATAATGCGAAGGTCGATTTTTTCTGGTTTTTGAGCACCCACGCGCACGACTTCCTTTTCTTGTAGCGCCCTTAATAATCTGGACTGAACCGCCAATGATGCATTTCCTATTTCATCCAGAAATAGTGTTCCCTCATTTGCTGCCTGAAAAAAGCCTGCTCTAGTGGTATCCGCGCCCGTAAATGCTCCTTTCACGTATCCGAAAAGTTCTGCCTCCAGCAAGTTTTCCGGGATCCCGCCACAGTTTACCGCAATAAATGGTGCTCTTGAAAATTTACCCTGATAGTGTATGGAACGCGCAACCAGCTCCTTACCAGTTCCGCTTTCCCCCTCTATAAAAATAGTTGCCTTATTATCTTTAACGCGTTCAATGATCTGGATCACCGCGTTTATTTTGTCTGAACCGCCTATGATTTCTCCATAGGTTTCCTGCTGCTTTTGTTTAGATATTGCAGGTTCTTTTTTATCCATATGCTTAAAAGCACGGGTGACCGCTATCTCGAGTTCTCCTTTGGTAAAAGGTTTGGTCAGGTAATCCACAACGCCCGATTTAATAAAGGCAAGTGAATCTTGAATGGAAGGATATCCGGTAATCACCAGTTTT
>JBBPYO010000030.1:0-3458 GCA_038199845.1 Flavobacteriales bacterium | reverse complement strand
CGACCACGTTTTTTCTTTTGATCAAAAATTGCTGGGTATAAGCAATCATAATCCAGAAGATAATGGCGATTCTTCTATTTATCTGATGAATTCCAAAGGTGATTCCCTTCCATGGAAAATTACCAAAAATGGCGTGGGAAACTCGTATATACATGGTATTTCACCAGATAATCAAACCTTGCTTTTTACCGGTTTCCGAAATAACAAATTTGATATTTATGCCATTGATGTCAATACACAAAAGGAAACGCAACTTACCGATACCGAACGTCTGGACGATGGCTCAGAATACGCACCAGACGGAAAAAGTATTTATTTCAATTCTAACCGCACCGACGCAATGCAGCTTTGGCAAATGGATCTCGACGGAAGCAATCCCAAGCAACTGACTTTTGATAAGAATTATAACGACTGGTTTCCGCACATCTCACCAGATGGCAAATGGATCGTTTTTATATCCTTTTCAAAAGATGTTCCGTCAGATGAGCATCCGTTTTATAAACAATGCACATTGCGTTTGATGCCTATTTCTGGCGGTGAGCCAAAAATCATTGCTTACATTTATGGCGGTCAGGGCACGATAAATGTTCCCAGTTGGTCGAGTGATAGCAAGCACATCGCTTTTGTAACCAATAGCAATTAATGCCATAAAAGGATCAAAAATAGGTTTTTTTGGCGGTTTTTAGAATTATCCATTTGGCGGTTAGAAGGGATTTTCGAAAGTAAACATTTCGGCAAATGACTGTAAACCACCCCTCTTTCAGCAAGCTGAAATTTTCCCCTCCTTGAAAAGGAGGGGAGCCGTAAACTGGTTTATGCTTGTGTTCCAAATTGTTTCAAATTCCCCCTTCGGGGGTTAAGGGGAGGGATTTAATTCAACTTATAACTCAGGTTTTTGCGCTTCAATTCCATCAACAATTCACCACAGATCTTCACTTTTTTCTTCCGGCTTGGCATCTGGAGCGACATTTTCTCCTGCGTGTCAAACACATAAAAATAGAGGTTTTGATCACCGCGGTAATTCAATAAAAGCTCGCGTAATAAATTGATGCGTTCTTCTTGAACATCGTTTAGATCAAGGTTAATGGTGAGTTTTTTGCCAAAGGTTTCCATGGAATCCTGTAACTGCATAAAATTGTTGAACTGAATCCGTGGGTCGCCTTTTTTGCCTGTTTCACGATTTGTCCAGCCTTCTTTAATATAAACCCTTACATGTACAAAACTGTTAGGGATCAGGAAATGTCTGAACTTCAAGTAATCTTCCCCAAACATGCGGAATTCAAAAGAATCATTAAAATCTTCAATAAAAAATGCGGCCCAGCCCTTTCCGTTTTTGGAAGTGCGGTGCTGCACCTCACTGATTACACCACCAAAGGTGATCTCTTTGTTCAGAGAATCGTTGAGGTTGTGAAAGTCGCTCACTTTTCCATTGCAGAAATTTTCCATTTCGATCTTATAATCATCCAGCGGATGTCCCGAAATGTAGATGCCCACCACTTCTTTCTCACGTTTCAGCTTTTCCATCGTTCCCCATTCTTCGCAGGGAGGGATTATGGGTTCGGGAATCTGTACCTCACTTGCATCACCAAAGAGACTTACCTGCGCCGAATTTTCATTTTCCTGAAAGCGCACACCATATTTCACTGCTTTTTCTAGAAAAGTTACACCGTCGCCTTCATCTTTGAAATATTGCGCGCGGTGTGAGGTATTAAAACCATCAAAGCCGCCTGCAAGTGCAAGGCTTTCCAAAGCTTTTTTATTGGCTGCACGTAAATCGATGCGTTTGGCTAGATCAAAAACACTTTTATAGGGGCCGTCTTTACGGTTTTCGACCAAGGTTTTCACCGCGTTTGTTCCCACGCCTTTTACAGCGCCCATTCCAAAACGTACCGCACCGCGGTCGTTTACGGTAAACTTTCTGTAGGATTCATTTACATCTGGGCCCAAAACTTCGAGTCCCATACGACGGCATTCTTCCATAAAAAAGGTCACCTGTTTGATGTCGCTCATGTTGTTACTAAGTACAGCGGCCATATATTCGGCGGGGTAGTGGGCTTTGCAATATGCAGTTTGGTAGGCGATCCACGCATAGCAGGTGGAATGCGATTTGTTAAAGGCATAGGCGGCAAAAGCTTCCCAGTCTTTCCATATCTTCTCCAAAATCTCCCTTGGATGCCCGTTTTTTTCTCCACCTGTTAAAAACTGTGGCTTCATTTTGACCAGAACAGACAGGATCTTTTTTCCCATTGCTTTCCGTAGAACGTCAGCTTCACCCTTGGTAAAACCGGCCAGACTTTGTGAAAGCAACATCACTTGCTCTTGGTACACGGTAATCCCGTAGGTTTCCTCCAGATATTCCTTCATGATTGGAAGGTCATAGGCGATTTCCTCATCACCGTGTTTCCGAGCGATAAAGCTGGGAATATATTCCATCGGGCCTGGACGGTACAGGGCATTCATGGCAATAAGATCTTCAAAAACAGTGGGTTTTAAAGCCTGCATGTGTTTTTGCATCCCCGGCGATTCATATTGAAAAATACCTACCGTATCACCGCGTTGAAAGAGTTCGTAGGTTTTCTCATCGTCAAGCGGAAAAGTGTCCGGATCAAGATCAATACCGTGTTTATGCTTCACCAATTTGACCGTATCCTTGATCAAAGTGAGCGTTTTTAACCCTAAAAAGTCCATTTTTAGAAGTCCGGCTTCTTCGACTACGCTGTTATCAAACTGTGTGACATATAGATCAGAATCTTTTGCGGTGGAAACAGGAACAAAATTGGTGATATCATCTGGCGTGATAATCACTCCACAGGCGTGAATACCCGTATTACGCACCGAACCTTCCAATTGGCGTGCCCGCCGAAGCGTTTGTCCTTCCAGATCATCGCCTTCCGCGAGATTCAATAATTCATTGACTTTCATCAAATCATCACTGCGGAATTTCTTCTTCAGATCGGAATCAGATTGTCCAAAAATCTTGTTCAATTTGGACATTGTGGGAATCAACTTGGCAATGCGATCGGCATCGCCCAGTGGAAGATCCAGCACACGCGCTGTATCGCGAATCGAGCTTTTGGCCGCCATTGTACCGTAGGTGATAATCTGCGCCACTTGATTGGAGCCATATTTTTTGATCACATAATCCATCACGCGGCTTCGGCCCTCGTCATCAAAATCAATATCAATATCGGGCATACTAATACGATCCGGATTTAGGAAACGCTCAAAAAGCAAATCGTATTTAAGCGGGTCGATATTGGTAATCCACAAGCAATAGGCAACCACGGAACCCGCCGCCGAACCACGACCTGGACCCACGGACACATCCATTTTTCGGGCTTCACGAATAAAATCCTCAACAATTAAAAAGTATCCTGGATAGCCCGTGTTCTCAATAACACTTAATTCGAAATCGATACGTTCTTTGATGGCGTCGCTTAAATCTGGATAGCGCTTTT
>JBBPYO010000029.1:0-9178 GCA_038199845.1 Flavobacteriales bacterium | reverse complement strand
ACAGAACCTACGATTGTGAAAATGATCGAGAAGCTGAAATCCGTCCATTTCGGGCATTTCCACATCCAGAAAAACACAATCAGGATCGTTGTGCTTCAAATAAGCAATGGCTGCTTTGGGATTCGTGAAGGTTTCCAAAACAACAACATCTTTACAAAAATTGGCGATTTCCCATTCCAAGCTCTTAATGGCATTGGGTTCATCGTCTATTAGTATGATTTTTAGCATGGTACTTCATTTCATGGATATTGGAAATTACTAAAAATAAAAGATAATAGATTGACAATTGTATCAGTAGGTGATTAAACCTTGTAGTTGGTCACTATTTCGTGATGTTTGACAAAGCAGCTTAATGCTTGATAATGAGTGATTACCAGTTATCCTGAAAATCAGACCAATTATAAGGTTTTTGACACCATTTATAAATTAATATACTAAATATCAAGTGTTTATGATGATATTTGGTTAAACCTTAACTTAAAATAACATGAAATCTTTAACCAAAATTATAGTGCTCGTCATTTTTTTTATGGCCGCTCCAACAGCGGAAGCTCAATTTTTTAAAAAACTGGGGAAAAAAATAACGGATGCTGCGGAAAATGCGGTGACAAAAAAATCTGCCGATAAGACTTCAAAAGAAGTCAGTAAGGGAATGGACGGAATCTTTGAGAGTATGAAGGGGAAAATTGGCAACGCGGATGTAGAAAGTCCAGAAAAGAATTATCAGTTTGAATATAACTACAAGATGAGGATGACGGCAGATAAGGATACCATTATGATGGATTATTTTTTTATGCCCGAGAGTGACTACGCTGGTATGGAGATGAATCAAAAAGGAATCAAAATGTTTATGGTTTTTGACTACAGCAAAGAAGCTGCCTACAGTTTTATATCCTCGGAAAACAATAAAATGTACACTTCAATATCGTTGGATTTGGGCACTGATAATGACCTGGCAAACGACCAGTACAACAAATCAGATTATACGGTTACCACGCTGCCCAATAAAACAATCCTGGGTTACGACTGTGAAGGTAAACAAATTGAAAACTCAGAATGGCAATTCACAATGTATTACACCAACGAGGTCGGGATTAGTTTTCAGAATATCCTAAACGCCTCAGACAAGCGAAATAGCCCTTCTGTACTTAGTAAATATTTTAAAGAGGCCGAAAATGGTCTGATGCTGTATATGAGAAGCGTTGACAAGAAAGAAAAAGATTATAAGTCGGTCACTATGGAGTGTGTTGAACTTGATAAACAAAAGCACGACTTCAGCACCGATGATTATCAAGCAATGGGTTTTTAGCGAATAAACTTACAGTTCTTAATTAACAAACTTTAAAACAAATATCATGCAAAACCACACAAACAATAATCAAGCTTACGCAGCAGAAGCCACCGCACCCGTAAGTGACGCGGTTTCTTCTGAAGAAAAGAACATTGCGATCATCTCCTACATTACCGTGATAGGTTTAATCATCGCCTTTGTGATGAACAATGAAAAAAAAGCAGCGTTTTCCACGTACCATATCAAACAATCTTTAGGATTGGTACTTACCGCACTGGCTTTATTTGTGATCGGGATGCTTCCTGTCTTTGGCTGGTTCATCAGCTTTTTCGGATCACTAGTACTCCTTTATTTATGGGTTATGGGCATTGTCAATGTCATCAATGAAAAAAAGAAACCCGTCCCACATCTAGGCGAAAAATATATCGAATGGTTTAAGGATTTATAAATCAACTTGAAACAGAAAACAGGAATTATGATTCGCACTGAAAAGATTTCGTTTCTTATTCTGATTTTTCGATGGCTTTACTTTGAGTATATTATATAAAAAATGACATCCGCTTTAAAATTCATGTCCAATAGATTGATCAAACTTAAGCAATCAAAATATTTAAACATTCACGTAGTGGTCTTTAGCGATTGTTTTGAACACGGGATTAGCCTCAGCTATGGTTCTTCTCCCTTTCATTTAGAACATGTCAATCTAACACTGGATAATATACCTAAACTCTTCTCTGACTGGGGCGGAAAAGAGATTGTCGATACCGATAATCTATAGGGCGTTATTGGCTTCAAAGTCAATTAATTCATCATTCGCTGCAGAAAAGCGTCTTTGTGTGATGATATAAAACGCTCCAGATTTACTCAAATATCCTATAAACTGATGTGTAAACCGGAAAACGATTGAGGTCTTATTCAAATTTATGATATGAGAAATTTAAAATACAGGAATTTAATTTTAGCATTATTTATTTGCAGTATGACATTGGGTTGTGCAACGCTGCAACAGCCACTCCCGGGGAGTCTTTGGGGAGAATGGTCTTTTATAAGAACCGGCACAATAATCAATGGCTCTAATGAACGTCTTGAAAACTATAGGAATTTGTGTTATAAAGAGGGTGATCGGTTGCGTTTTTCGTCAGACAATAAAATTTCCCTCAATTTATATGACGAGAGTTGTGCGATACACCATTATTCCATTGGGCAATACCATGTGGAGGGCAATACTTTAAAAGTTGATTTGGCAACTAGAAGAAGCCGTCATGATAATCCACTTCCACCAATTACGGATTTCAGGATCATTCAAATAAACGCCACTACTTTAAAGATTGAAGAGATTCCCAATGAATATAGACGTCAAAAACATCAAGGAAAACCATCTGGTCCTGAAGTTTTGGTTTTTATCTTTATGAGGTTGGATTAAGATAATCGTAAAACGGACGTTTATTAGGAATCTTGTCAATAGCTTTTCAAAAATCTGAAATTTAAAAAACATTGTTTCGTCAGTTAGGTTAATCACGCGCTATTAATTACAACATCTGGAGATACCGGAAAGCAAAAGTTCTGAAATTCAGGATTTCATATGTTTAAAATTAGGAAAATGACAAGGCAGTTCTTAAAGTCCTTTTCTATAATTGATAAATTGTATCCGTAGTATGCTTAAAAATGATCTACTGAATTTTCTTTTACCAAATCTTCCTAAACGGAGCGAAATTGCCCTTCTATTGAACGATTTTTACAATATAAGTTCAGCGATTAGCACCGAGAAAACGCCATGTTTGGATTATATTATTGAAGCTTTAATATTAAAATAAAAGCAGATATAAAAGCTTCTCGCCTGAACTTTAAACTTTGAACTTTAAAGTTTTATTTCCGTCTCTTTCCCATAAATATTAGGCATTCTAATTTTAAAGATAACCGCAGAAATCCTAATAATAATCACCGTAGAACCGGCAATAATGGCTATAAATTCAGGATAAACGCGGTAATAATCGAGCAATACGTACACCAATCCTCCCGCAATACAAGCGCTGGCATAGATTTCTTTCCTGAATATAACTGGTATTTCCGTACATAAAATATCACGAATAACACCACCAAAACAGGCCGTCATAGTTCCCACCGCTACACAGATTGCAGGATTGAGACCAGCCTGTAAACCAATTTGAACTCCGGTAACGGTATATAATGCGATGCCTATCGTATCAAATAAAAATAGGCTGTGTCTAAGGTATTTTAACTGCTTTCTAAAAATAATGGCCAGAATTACCGTTGCCAAAATCAAATAGACAAAGCTGATATTGAGCATCCACGTAACTGGAGTTTTGCCAATGAGCACATCGCGCAATGTACCGCCGCCCACAGAAGTTACGGCCGCTACGATCAGAATTCCAAAAATGTCTAAGCGCTTTCTTAAGCCTGCAAGGACTCCAGAAATCGCAAAAGCAATGGTACCTAAAAAGTCAATAATTTCAGTGAGATCAGTCAATACTTTTTAATTTTCAAATTCATTAATTGTTTGTCCGCAATTGTTCCGAAAAATGGTTTTATCATGCTGAACTCATTTCAGCATCACTTGCTCCATTGCTAATTTAAGCGAACACGAACTTAAAACATTTCAGCCTCCTTTGTAACCCCGAAATAAATTCAGGGTGACGTGTATTAAGACACTCAGCAGATATCCAGTATTTATTCAAAAATCAAACAGAAAAAACTCCGTTTTTAGCCTTTTTCTTTATTGTAAACTCCCCACTAAAACTGCCAACTGAGACTGAAAACTGAGACTGAGACTGAAAATCATCGTTGCGTATAAAAATTATAATCGGCAAGCACTTTGTCTACAAATAGCATTGGTTTTTCATCAGGGTTTACCTGCATCTGCGCTTTGAGTCTTTCAGAAAGTTTAGCGATTACATTGTGGTTGCGATTGCGACGGGCAGTATCATAAACGCTTTTTATAGTTTGCATATCCTTGTCAGAAAATATGGTCACCTGCGGATATTTTGGCACATAATCTTCGGGAATCTCCACCAGCAGCGTCTGGCTAAGGTTTACTTTTTTCTTCTCATCAATTACGGTTGTTCCCGCTGCCATATCTCCCAGGCGCTGACCTTTTCCATTCAATAAAATTGTAAAAACGGCCACTCCCCCACTCGTTAACGTGATATCTATAATCCTCATGATCCAACGGACAAAAAAACTGCCAAAACCCGGTTTTGAACCATCTAGTTTTACAACGCGCAAGTTGAGCGCTGCTTTTCCTGGAGTTCGGCCGTCCCATAAAGTTTCAAACAATAGGAAATAAAGAAACGTAGGAATTCCCAAAATCATAAAAAATACCATTATACTGCCAGAATCGGTATCAATACTAAAACCGGCCAGAGCAAAAATAGAGGCCAACCAATACGCCGCCAGTATAAGCATATCTATCAGATATCCGAGCAGGCGCTCCCCTATTCCCGCAACATTTTGTTGAATGCTTACATTTTGGGCCGTTTCTATTTGAAAATTGTCCATGAATTACTTTTCTTTACATTCTAAGAAAAAGACGATGCGCGAGGCTGCCTTTGTGAAGCAAAATAAAGCTAAATGGTTAAAATTTGAAAACGTTCTGGTCAATAATGAGCCAAGATTGTCACCAGACGAACTTTCAGGGCTTTATATTGAGGTTACAGACCATTTGAGCTACGCGCAAACTTTTTATCCTGGCAGCAAAACGGCGGACTACCTTAACCAACTCGCCAGCCAGTCACACCAGAAGATTTATAAGTCAAAAAGAGAATCTTCCCGGCGTTTTATCACCTTTTTTACCGAAGAATTCCCATTACTGTTCTATAATTATCAGAAACAACTTTTGCTCGCTTTTGGCACGTTTGCGCTTTTTTGCATCATTGGTGCTTATAGCGCGGCTACCGATGGTGCTTATGTGCGCACCATTATGGGCGATGGCTATGTAAATATGACACTTGAAAATATAGGCAATGATGATCCCATGGCCGTTTATAAACAGATGAATGAGGCCGAAATGTTTCTGGGCATCACTGTTAACAATATTAAAGTGGCGCTTATGGCCTTTGTCTTTGGAATTGTTGTGAGCATAGGTTCGTTGTTTTTTATGATGCAAAATGGAGTTATGTTGGGCTCTTTTCAATATTTCTTTTACGATAAAGGCTTATTATGGGAATCTGCCCGCACGATCTGGATTCACGGCACTATTGAAATTTCGGTGATTATAGTTGCTGGTTGCGCCGGAATTGTTCTTGGCAATGGCATTCTTTTCCCTGGAACCTACACGCGCCTGGAATCGTTTAAACGAAGCATGAAAAACGGACTCAAGATCGTAGCGAGTACCATTCCTTTCTTTATTATTGCCGGTTTTCTGGAAGGTTTTGTCACACGACACACCGAAATGCCAGATTGGCTCGCAGTGCTTATCATTGTCTCATCGCTCGCTCTTATTCTATTTTATTACGTAATTTTCCCCAGAATTGTTTATAAACAACACGAAAGAACTTCTTTAAAGTCAGTTCAAATTGATTTTGCGTAGTTTGTGGTTCTGGCTAAATAAAAAAAAATTAAGCCCATACCAGTGTTCATAATCCCGAGAGTTATGCGGGATGGAAATCAAAAAGGATTCAGTTTATACAAACTATAAATCAAACGATTAATGAATGATAAGAAAATCGACTTTAAAAGACAGCGCGAGATAGGGGAAATTCTTTCAGACACTTTTAAATTCATCCGTTTAGAATATAAAGGACTTTTTACAGCTTTGATGCGCAATGCAGCGATCCCATTTTTATTGCTGCTTGCCGCTGCTGGGTATTATGCAGCCACTGCGACAGATCTAAGTTTTATAACCGAAGGCAGTATTTTTTCCGCAGCTGGTTTTCTGGTGAGTGTATCCTTAGTGGGACTTGCGCAGGTATTATACTTCGGTTTTATGTTCGGTTCCATATTGCATTATATCAAACAGTATACTGAAAATAATGGCGTTGTTGACCAGGATAGTATAAGTCAAAAAGTAAAAAGTTCGCTGGGCGGCATTCTAGGACTTTCTATACTTACCGCGCTGATGCTCATCGTAGGCCTTTTCCTGTGCTTCTTCCCCATGGTTTATCTTTCTGTACCACTGGCGCTTGTTTTTTCGATTTATGTATTCTTAAATATGAGTGTAGGCGATTCTATCACAGAAAGTTTTAGCCTTGTAAAAAATGAGTGGTGGTCTTCCTTTTTCACCTTTGTGGTCATATATATTATCGTTTATTTAATAGGTATGGTTTTTCAGATTCCCGCGCTTATCTATACAATTTTTAAGGCATTTACAAAATCGCAGGAAGTTTCTGGAGGTGATGTGAGCCAAATTTTCGACTGGATTTATGTTACACTTTCGGTCATTGCCTCTGCCGCGTCTTACCTGTTTTACGGCATTATTGTTATCGCTTCAGCATTCGTATATTTCAATTTGAACGAAAAGAAAAATCAGACCGGCACCCTAGAACAAATTAACACCATAGGCGGCGACCTTTAATGCTGAAAATCAACTTACATATACCCGTTTTTATACTGTTTTGGTGCGTTTTTCTTTCCGCTTCAGCGCAGCAAATAGACAGTGTTGCTACAGCACAGGAAGTGCATTATGATGAAAGTTCCATAAATCCGGTAGAAATCAGCCAAAACGACCTAAAAGCCTATAAAAACGATAAGGTTTTTGATTATACTGAAGCTATTCCGCAGGATAATTGGTGGTCTCAATTTAATAATTGGCTCAACGGACTCTGGAATTCCTTCATCCAGTGGATTCTAAATGGAAAAGAAGCTCAGGGCATACTTAAATTTTTCTTACAGGCGCTGCCCTATATAATTATGGGCGGTGTACTCGCTTTTCTTATTTGGCTTTTTATACGAATAGATATGGGCGGTTCACCGCTGTTGGGCAGTTCGCCAAATAGGGTCATTCTCAATAGTGAAGAGCAACTCATACAGCACGAAAATCTGCAAGCACTCATTGACGAAGCGGTAAAAGAGAATAAATACAGGCTGGCAATACGCTATTATTACTTGCTTGTTTTACAAAATCTGAGTAAAAAACAGTTCATAGATTGGCAGGTACAAAAAACTAATCACGACTATATTTATGAAATCCAGGATGCTGCGTTGCGTGCAAAATTTAGCAAGCTTACGCGGATCTATGATTTTATCTGGTACGGGAATTTTGAGGTGAATGAAAACGCTTTCGCGAAAGCCCAACAGGAATTTTTAACCGTAAATAAAGGGATATGAACACGCGCTATAAAATTATGGCGGGAATTCTATTGCTGCTCATTGCCCTTCTTGTGCTAACGGAATCAGCAAAATCTGAAGAGCTCAACTGGTTTCCCAGCTACAGCGCCAAGGCTAAAATACCTCTGGGCACCTTTGTTTTTTATGACCAGTTAAAGAAAAAAATAGAATCGCAACCCACTCAAGAAATTAAAGTTCCGCCTTTTGAATTTCTGTCGGACAGTGTGGATAACGGGACGTACTTTTTTATTAATGATCAAGTATCGTTTGATCCTTCGGAAACAAAAAAACTTTTAAAATGGGTGGGTCGCGGCAATACACTTTTTGTTTCGGCAACGTATCAGAGCGACAAATTGCTGGATACTTTAAATCTTAAATTGGCCTCGTTTTTTGAGCAAAAAAGTCTAAGTCGAAAACCTTTATTGAATTTAAGCAACCCCAGCCTTAAAAGCGAGTTGCCTTATTTTATGGACAAGGATTTGGGTTCTTCGTATTTTAAAGTTATAGATACCGCAAATACTACCGTGCTGGGGATTTACGATATGGTGCGGGACGGTGATTCTACTAAAATTCAAGAGCCCAAGGTCAATTTCGTCAAAGTTCCCTTTAAAAAAGGTTTTGTATATCTACATCTTTTTCCGCAGGCATTTTCCAACTTTTTCATGTTGGAAGGTACTAATAGCAACTATACCGCCGGTTTATTAAGTTATCTTCCGAAAGAGAAAACCCTTTTTATAGACCAATATTATAAAACCGGAAAATCCTTTAATACCTCACCGCTTTTCTTGATTTTAAGCAATAAATACCTAAAATGGGCTTATTATCTCCTGCTTATTATTGCGTTACTCTGGGTTTATTTTGAAGGAAAACGCAAGCAGCGCAGCATTCCGATCGTAAAACCGGTACCTAACCAAACTCTTGATTTCACCCGTACGATTGCCGGAATGTATCTTGAAAGTAAAGATCATAAACAAATCGCCCAGCACCAGATCAATCATTTTCTGGATTATCTGCGAAGCAAATATAATACGCCAACCGCCCAGCTCAACGAAGATTTTATAAGCACAGTTGCCAGTAAAAGTGAAGAACCGCGATCAAATGTAAAACAGCTTATCGACACAATTATAACGATACGCCAACAAGCAGAAATTTCAGAACAAGAACTCATCAATCTCAATACGCTGATCGAAAATTTTAAAGCGAAAAACTAATGGAAGAAGAACCTAAAAACACCGAAAACCAAGAGCAAGAACAGCAAAAAAATCGGGAGAAAGAGCATGAAAATCCGGTAGATTTGTCTGAAAATGCGTCCGAAAATGCCATAAATCAGTTAAATACGACTGAAAATCAGCCGGAAATAGAGGTAAATTCGGTTGAAAATATATCAGAAAATTCCACAGAAGAAAACAGTGATATCGATTTTAAAAACCGAATTCCGTTAGAGGAACTTCATCAAACGGTAACCCAACTCAAAGCCGAACTCGCCAAGGTTATCGTAGGTCAGCAGGAATTTATAGAGTTGCTTATCGTAGCGCTGCTAGCAGACGGACACGTACTTATAGAAGGCGTTCCAGGAATTGCCAAAACCATTACCGCAAAACTTTT
>JBBPYO010000028.1:0-12080 GCA_038199845.1 Flavobacteriales bacterium | reverse complement strand
CTTACAATCTTAGGCTTCTCTAAGGGGTCGATAGCCAGTTCAAACTCATGATAACTGGCCCCTTTTCCCCATCTTAAAAATTTGAGCATTTCTTCATCATTGAGTTCCCGGTAAAGATCTTTAAAATTATTTCTTTGTGAAAACTTTGAATAGTAAAAGGCTAATTCATCTGGCAACCAGTCAAAAAATGGAAGCGCCGAGGTGTGCGAATCATAATACCACAATCGGTTAGGAGTTTCAAGCACGACCAGTAATGCATCTTCTGATAACATTTCCCAGGCTTGTTTAAGGGAAGAAATTCGCTCTTTTACAGTCATGTGCTCCAGCACCGCATAGTAAATTATAAAATCGAAAGGTTCATCTTTAAATTTCTCCCCTATTTCGTCTGCATTTAGATAATGGAAATTAGCTTCCAAATTTGCGAATTTCAGTCTGTCTTCAGCAACTTTTAATGCCCCCTCATCTACATCTATTCCTATAACTTTAGCGCCTTGTTCAGTAAGTGCCTGAGTAGAGATGCCCGTACCGCAGCCAATTTCCAAAATACGGGCACCTTCAAGTTTTTTGAAATTGTTAAGCCAGGGCACGATCCTGTTTCTATTGTAATAAAGTCTATCGTGCAATTGATTCTTAATAGCGCTGTCATATTGTTGTGCTGTCTGTCTAGCTTTTGTGGTACCGCGGTCCAGATAATTTTTCTCAAGTGAATTTTTTAATTTTTCAGTTGTTTCCTTATCTGAATATCTATGCTTTGCTTTAAAGGCTTTTGGTGCTTCAAAGAAGGTACTTTTGACTTTGCTTTTTAATGCTTGTCTCATAATAGTGGTTGTTATTGATTAAGCGCAATCGTTTTCGTTAATTTCTTAAAAAGTGATATAAAATCGACAAAATTATGAACATTGTTTTCCAAAAATTAAGTTAAATTCCGTAAGACAAGATATTAAAATTTATTATAAAAGACTGAATGCTATCATGTTAGTAATCGTATTTTTAAGTAATTGTGACGATGTTTTAAACACATTGAATAGATAGCCTTAAAAAATGACACTATATTGAATTAAAAAACCTCATTTTACAAATGCAAAATGAGGTTTTTCGATTTTAAATATTAAGGACGGTTATCGGTCTATAGATCCCATAACTTTTTTTGCAAAGCCATTGGCTGCATCTATTTCTTTCATTCCGCCTGCAATCATATCGTGCATTTCAATTGCACCACATATATTGGTGACAAGCTCACCTATTACATCCATTTCGGTATCAGTTACAGAGCGGTGCTCAGTAAATGATTCTAAAACTTCAACAGTATGTTCTAAGCTTTCCTTGCTATTGTTTTTCTGTAAATGTTTAATTACTGGTAACTTCATCTACGAGTGTTTTTAAGTTATCAAACTTGTTTGTTTGTACTTGATTTACAAAGCTTCCGCCTTTAAAGGTGGCAAAAGTGGGCAGGTTATCTACAGTTGCCAGTTTACGGGATTCAGGATATTTTTCTGCATCCACAAGTAAAAAGGTTGCATTTTCATGCTCAGCAGATAATTTTTTGAACTTAGGTTTCATTAACCTACAGTTCCCGCACCAGCTCGCCATATATTGTACCACAACGGTTTCATTATCTCTGATAATTTCTGCCAGATTATCTTGATCCAATTCTTTCAACATATTTTTAGTTTTCCTCTTTAAAATTATACTAATTCTCAACCATCATAAAATACCGCCTTGAAATCCTTTCCTTTTAAAAAAGATATCAAAGACGGGTGTGGATTTTAATTAGAAGCCAGATATGAAGCCACACCATCACGGTCTGCACTCATTCCTTCTTTACCTTCTTCCCAGTTTGCGGGGCAAACTTCACCTTTTTCCTGTACGTGGGTATACGCGTCAATAAGGCGTAAAAATTCTTTTACGTTACGGCCAAGTGGCATATGATTTATACCTTCGTGAAAGGTGTTTCCTTCCTCATCAATTAAGTATGTCGCTCTATACGTTACATTGTCACCATCTACCATTAGCGCTCCGCTCTCTTCGTCATAACGCTCATTGGTAATGTCAAGAATCCCGAGACGATTTGCCAGGTTTCTGTTAGTATCTGCAAGTATGGGATAAGTCACACCTTCTATTCCGCCGTTATCTTTCGGTGTGTTCAACCACGCAAAGTGTACTTCTGGAGTGTCGCAAGATGCACCTATAACAATGGTATTTCTTTTTTCAAATTCTACCAGGGCACTTTGAAATGCGTGAAGTTCTGTTGGGCAAACAAAAGTGAAATCTTTTGGGTACCAAAAAAGGAGTACTTTCTTATTG
This sequence comes from Flavobacteriales bacterium, assembly GCA_038199845.1. GTDB lineage: Bacteria > Bacteroidota > Bacteroidia > Flavobacteriales > Flavobacteriaceae > Leeuwenhoekiella. The sequence continues at coordinate 9,776 of JBBPYO010000028.1, read as the reverse complement.
TTGTTTTTTGCTTCCTCTAGAATATTTAATTTAAAAGTATCGCCCATTTCGTTCATGGCGTCTACGTGAATATCTGGAAATTGTTTTCCTACTAGTGTCATGCTAATGTTTTTTTAATTCTGTTCAGTACAAAGATATCCCTACTTTTAGCGTAAAAAGTGTAATTGATATGCTGTAAAATTATAGGGGTATTGGTTATGCTTATCGATGCTGAGTAACCTTCTTATAATTTGCAATACAATAAGAAGCTTACGGTAAAGTTGTAGAATGCGCAGTCTTCGGGCTTAAATTTTGAGGTTTCGATAACGATCGAAAAGTAAAATTTTTAATTTTAAGAGGAATAAACTGCCTAATCCGTCTTTTTAGTAGCCAATAATCGGATTTTAATACTAAAAGCGGCAAAAATCAATGTCATAAATGGACTTAACCAGTTGAAAATCGCATAGAAAAAGTAATCGGCCACATGAACGCCAAGTACGCCGCTCTGGTAAGCACCACAGGTATTCCACGGTACAAGTACAGAAGTGACGGTACCGGAATCTTCGAGTGTACGGCTGAGATTTTCTGGTGCCAGACCTTTATCTCGATATGCCTGTGCATACATTTTACCGGGTACCACGATTGCAAGATATTGATCGCTGGCGGTTACATTAAGGCCTATGCAGGTAAAAACGGTACTGGCAAAAAGACCAAACGTACTTTCAAAGAGGTTAAGCAGAAATTTGCTTATGGTTGCAAGTGCCCCAATGGCATCCATAATTCCACCAAAAACCATAGCGCAGATGATAAGCCATATGGTGCCAAGCATACCTGCCATTCCACCGGAGGCGAAAAGATCATTGAGACTGGGATTGTCGGTTTCTATAGCGGTGCTCACGGTGATGGCATTCATAACACCTTTATAACCACTTTCAAATGTAAGACTGTCAGCTCCTCCAAGTGTTGACACGATCCCTGGCTGAAAAATAAGTGCGGCGATCCCGCCGAGAAGTGTCCCTACGAGAAGCGCGATCAATGGTGATGTTTTCTTGACTATCATGGCAATTACCACTATCGGAACAAGAAATAACCAAGGTGATATTGTAAAGGTCTCACTTATGGAATCAAGGATTATGCTCGTATCTGCCTCGCCAGTCGGTTCTAAATTTAAACCTATAATCACAAAAGCGATAATCGTAATAACTATGGTTGGAACCGTTGTAAACAGCATATATTCAATATGTGTAAAAAGATCTGTGCCTGCCATTGCCGGAGCCAAATTTGTTGTATCACTGAGTGGGGAAAGCTTATCGCCAAAATAAGCTCCGGAAAGTACTGCACCAGCGGTCATTCCCAATGGAATGCCGAGTGCATTGGCAATTCCTATCAATGCTATTCCCACCGTAGCCGAAGTTGTCCAACTACTTCCTGTTGCCACAGAAATAATAGCGCAAATCACCACACAGGCTGCAAGAAATATAGTTGGATTTAAAATTTGAAGTCCGTAATAAATCATGGTTGGGATAATCCCACTTATGAGCCAAGTACCGGCAAGCGCACCTACCAGCAGTAAAATAAGGATTGCGCCAGTGGTGGATTTTATATTTTGTGACACTTCCTCAATCATCACATCATAAGGAGTTTTATTGAAAAATCCTACAATGGCCGCTACCGCGCCACCTAGTAAAAGTATGAATTGGTTAGATCCGCTTAATGCCTCATCACCATACACGTAAACATTGTATGCAAGCATGCAAATCAGTGCAACAATGGGAATCATGGCTTCCCAAATGCGGAGCTCTTTATTTTGAACGATTTCTTGATTTTTTGGGTCCTGCTCTTGGCTATCCATAATATACTTGTTGATGCTTACAATAATACACTTTCTATCTGAGAAGTCTCAGTTGATGAGTCTAAACAGCATTCTCTAGAATGTTAATACCTCAAAAATTATTCATGATAATAATTAAAACTGGGAAAAACTCAATCTTTTGTCTTTTTTAGTCAGTATTCAATAATTTTTTACTGAAAAATAACGACCAACTACAATTATTCGACGGTGAAGTATCAAATATAACATACAGCGCTGTTAAACCCTGTAAACGTTGGAGTTTCAAGAGAATTTTTACCATTTATTTGCACCACCTCAAATTAATAATTATTATGTTCAGAAAATTACTATTTTTATGCATTGCTATGTCTTTTTGTTCCGCACTTTTTGCTCAAGTGGGCATAGGTACCTCAACACCAGACCCTTCCAGTATTTTGGATATCACAGCGACCAATAAAGGTTTGCTTATTCCAAGAGTCGCTCTAAATAACGTAAATAATTCCAGTATTGACGGTAAATTTAAGAATGCTACCGGTCTGCTTATTTTCAATACGAATTCTGCATTAATCGCGGGAACCGGATTTTATTACTGGGATGGCAGCATTTGGAATTCTATGAAAGGATCTGGACAAAGCAGCACAACCGGAGGCTGGTCCTTTGGTGGAAATGCCATAAGCACAGGTAGTTTTTTAGGAACTACAAATGCGCAATCCCTCAACCTTCGGGTCAATAATATTTCCGTTGGAACTTTTAAACTCAATAACTCCTTTAATCTGGGGGCAAATTCCGCAAGTAACGGAGCACGCGCTGTAGCTCTTGGTTTTGAATCTTCGGCGACTGGGGATGAGTCTACAGCTCTAGGACGGCAGGCATCTGCAAACGGAGCAAGATCTATCGCAATGGGTTTTGAATCTATATCAAATGGAGATGAGTCTACCGCCTTAGGGCGACAGGCATCAGCTACAGGTGCGCGCTCTATAGCAGCCGGTTTTGAAAGTAAAGCACAATCTGAAGAAAGCGCGGCTTTTGGTAGAGGTTCGCTAGCCAATGCTCCGCGTACCCTAGCAGCCGGTTTTGAATCAACTGCAACGGCAGAAGATGCTACCGCTCTTGGTAGAAATGCAGATGCTAGTAAAGCAAGGGCCACCGCAACAGGTTTTAATAGTGTTGCAAGTGCAGACGAAAGTGCCGCTTATGGAAGCAACGCACGTTCCACAGGATTACGCTCCACAGCTTTGGGCCACAATGCCAACGCAAATTCTGAAGATGCCATTGCACTGGGAAGCGATTCTAGGGGCTTCGGTATAACGGCAATATCCATAGGGAAAGGGTCTATAGGAAGCAGTTTAAAGTCCATCGCTTTGGGATATTCTGCTGAGGCTGTTGCAAATTTTACAACGGCGATAGGCGATGATTCCTACACCAATAAAGATCATGCAATTGCGATAGGATCACAATCCAATGCCAAAGGCGATGCTTCTATTGCTTTAGGTTTTCAAAGCATAACTTTAGAGCGCAATGCTATTGCTTTAGGCTCTTCTTCAGATGCGCAGGGTGAAAAATCAATGGCGCTGGGTTATGATAGCTATACAAATAAACTTAGCGCAATGGCGATAGGTAACAATTCCGAAAGTACGGGATTTGATGCGATCGCGATCGGCACCTCAAGCAGGGCAGAGGATGTCAGTAGTATCGCTATAGGTAAATCTACCAAAGCTTCCGCAGTAAATTCTATTGCTATCGGCAATGGCGCTCAGGTAACTGGTCAGAATTCAACAGCAATTGGTAATGGGGCATCCGTAAATGCTTCCAATAAAATACGATTGGGGAATTCAGCGGTTACCGTGATTGAAGGTCAGGTCGCATTTACAACTCCTTCCGATGGTCGATTTAAATATGAAGTAAAAGAAAATATCCCCGGTCTGGAGTTCATTACTAAATTAAGACCGGTCAGTTATAAATTTGATAGAAAAAAACTTGGTGCTTTTAAAAATGAGGCAAGTCCTGTAGTAAATACTGAACAAACCGAAACTGGATTTATTGCACAAGAAGTAGATAAAGCTGCCAGTGACTTAGGTTATCACTTTAACGGTGTTAATAAGCCAGAAGATTTGAATAAAGAAAATTATACGCTTTCCTACTCCCTTTTTGTAGTGCCATTAGTAAAAGCAGTGCAAGAACAACAAAGGCAAATAGATATCCTTAAAAAAGAAATAGAGGAATTAAAGGCCTTTAAAGCAGAATTTGAATCTTTTAGGGCAGTATTTCAAACTACAGCTCAAAATGCGCTAAATAATGTATCGCTTACATCGGGTAATTAGGACAATTAAGCAATAATAACATTTTTAAAAACCAGCCAATTTAGGCTGGTTTTTCTGCTTCTAAGTGCTTCAAGTTCTATTAATATCAAAATTGCACACCCATGCGGAGTATTGTACCTTTAGCGCTTTAAAATCAGAAAGCTAAAACTATGAGTTCATACGACGTTGCAGTCATTGGTTCGGGTCCTGGCGGTTATGTAGCCGCGATACGCTGCGCCCAACTAGGTTTAAAAACCGCGATTATAGAAAAATATTCAACCCTGGGCGGTACATGCCTTAATGTAGGATGTATTCCTTCAAAAGCATTGCTCGATTCTTCTCACCATTTTGAAGACGCGGTAAAGCATTTTGAGGAGCACGGCATCGATATTTCTGGTGAGATCAAGGTAAACCTGGAAAAAATGATGGAACGCAAAGCTGGCGTGGTTGATCAAACTACAAAAGGTATTGAGTTCTTGATGAATAAAAATAAAATTGATACGTATCAGGGTGTGGGCAGTTTTAAAGATAAAAACCATATTCATATCGCTACTGCGGAAGGTGACGATATAGAAATAGAGGCGAAAAGTATTATTATCGCTACCGGAAGCAAACCGGCCAGTCTTCCATTTATTGAGATCGATAAAGAACGTATCATCACGTCTACCGAAGCCCTAAAATTAAAAGAAATTCCCAAGCACATGATCGTCATTGGCGGTGGTGTCATCGGTCTTGAACTTGGCCAGGTTTATCAACGTCTGGGTGCTGAAGTAACGGTTATAGAATATCTGGACCGCATTATCCCTACAATGGACGCCGCGCAGAGCAAGGAACTCATGAAAGTGATGAAAAAGCAAGGCGTAAAATTCAATGTTTCTCATAAAGTAACCGCAGTAGAACGCAATGGCGATGAGGTTGTGGTAAAAGCAACCGACAAAAAAGATCAGGAAGTAGAATTTAAGGGAGATTACGTACTGGTTTCCGTAGGGCGAAAAGCGTTTACCGAAGGCGTAAATTTAGAAGCTGCCGGTATAAAAACAGATGACCGTGGTCGTGTAAAAGTGAATAAACACCTTCAAACCGAAGTTGAGAATATCTACGCCATTGGCGATGTGGTACGTGGCGCAATGCTCGCCCATAAAGCCGAAGAAGAAGGTGTTTTTGTTGCAGAAACTATTGCCGGTCAAAAACCGCATATCGATTATAATTTGATTCCTGGGGTAGTCTATACTTGGCCGGAAGTCGCATCGGTAGGGAAAACTGAAGAAGAATTGAAGGAAAATAGCGTCGAATATAAAAGCGGTCAGTTTCCCATGCGTGCTTTGGGGCGTTCACGTGCCAGCGGTGATACGGACGGTTTTGTAAAAATCCTTGCTGATAAAAATACAGACGAAATACTGGGTGTGCATATGGTAGGCGCCCGTGTGGCCGATTTGATCGCTGAGGCGGTCACTGCGATGGAATTCCGCGCCAGCGCTGAAGATCTAGCACGCATGTCTCACGCCCATCCTACCTACGCAGAAGCAGTCAAAGAAGCTGCCCTGGCTGCTACTGAAGATCGTGCACTGCATGTGTAGCTTGAAATAACGATACAGAACCTAAATAGGGGACGTTCTATAAAGTGTTTGCCATTTTCTAAAAACTCGAAATTTTTCGGGACTGTTTGTTAATGGCATGCTTTTTTAGAGCGTTTTCTTTTGTTAGCGAAACTCGATTTTAAAAATTGAACGTGTTAAGTTCAACAATATGATTGAATGTATCCCAATTCAATGCGATAAATCTTGTATTTTAGCAATACAGCTCTAGACCTGACAGGTTTCAAACACCTGTTAAAGCGTTTTGCAAAATCATCGTTTTTCGGGTTAAATCGATCTTTTTACATTCAAAAATGGCTTTTTTGTTAATTTCGCTAACCTATAGTAAAATAGAAATCGATTTGTATATTCATTTTTGTTCGTAAATGGTTTTCGTCATGCTGAACTTGTTTCAGCATCACATTTGCCGCGGGGCTGATGCAAAGAGTTTTGGATCTCTAGCAACATTTTACTCTATTTCATAAATTTGAAATAGATTTATGCTGACGTTGAATTTGAAAACCTTGCGGAAACGGAAAAAGCGATTAATAACCAATTGATAATCCATTAAAAAAGGGGTGAATAGTGCCAATTTTTCGGTGATATTCACCTGATTTTTGGAGCATCCCTTCTTTACAACTTCAGCTTGCGGGAATAGAATTTCCGCTGATAACTACTTGCTATTTCGTGTACAATTCTTTAGGAGCGAGCAAAACGATTAATATCAGACTTTCAGATGTTTTGAGGTGTTTTGTTCTAATTTAAATGTGTTTGGGTTTTCAAAGATTGTTCAAATAGAAAAGGATGTTTTCGATTTCTCCGTGGAGGGCCTTTTTAACTGAAAACGCAGATTCGCATTAAGATTAAATTTTCCTCAACAATTTCTCGGAAGTTTATTTAAAGTCCTTTTTGAAATCCATTGGATTTTTATCCAAATTGCCCAAATGAATATTTGTAATGGGGAAGGGGATGGTAATTCCATTTTGATCTAGAGTTTCTTTTATAAGAATCACGGCCTCGTGCTGTGCAGCGTACATTTGGCTTTTTTTGATGTAATCGATCCAGAACCGAACGATGAAATGAATAGCACTATCACCAAATTCAGTAAAATAGAATTCAATCCGCTCACCTTGATCCTGCTCAAATCTTTTTGCAACGGCGTTTGTTATAAGTGCTTCAACATTACGGAGGTCGCTATCATAGCTTACGCGTGATTTTACGGTAATGCGCGCTCTGGTGATCAGTGAAAAATTGACAAAGGGTTCTTCAATAAATTTTGAGTTGGGCATAATAACAAAATGATTGTCTGGTCTGCGCAGTATAAGGTTCCGCAGGCTGATTTCGTGTACAAAACCAGCATGTTTTTCGGTTTCTATATAATCCCCTATCCTTATATCCGGCAGAAAGGAGAGCATAATACCAGAAAAAGTATTGCTGAGCGTTCCCTGAAGCGCAAGGCCAATTGCCAATGCAACTACGCCGGCCCCCGCTAATAGTGAGGTGAGTGCTTTATCAAGATTGAGCACGTCAAGTGCGATAAAAAAACCGGCCACGAGCAGGGTTCCGTAAACGAGCTTTGTGATGATACGCCGTACGGACTGATTGCTTAAATGTCTTCGTAAAATCTTACGCAATAAACCGCTCAATATTTTCGCGGTAAAAAAGGATAAAACGAGAATGAGTATGGCAATTATTAAATTGGGCAAATGAAGCACTATCGCTTCCCACCAGCCGTAAAGTTTCTGCCAAAGCTCTTGAAAAGCTTTATTTGTATTAAAATCGTTCATCACAATCATAGCATGACTTTGTTAAGATAACATGGTGGAAAGCATAAGCGTACCGGCAACCCAAAGAATCAGTGAAAGAATGCCGCCTATAAATAAAAAATGTTTGAATTTATAGACGCCCATGCCATAAATAAGAGCATTGGTCTGGTAACCTACAGGGGTGAAAAAGCTAAAATTAGCTGCAAACATCACCGCAAGTATAAATGGTTTTGGAGAGGCATCAAGTCCACTGGCGATTGAAATTGCGATGGGAGCCATAATAATCGCCGTAGCATTATTAGAAACCGTTCCGCTCATGACCATTGTAACCAGAAAAACAATGCCCAATGTAAAAACGGCATCTTTGCCCTGCATAAGTGCAAGTAAATTTTCTGAAATCCATATGTCTGCACCGCTATTGTTCATCGCCAGCCCCAACGGAATCATCCCCGCAAGAAGGAAAATAATTTGCCAATCCAACTTTTTATATACTCTTTCCAGTGCCAGGCAATTTGTTGCCAGCATCAGACCCACTCCAGCTAGCGAAGCTGCGAGAATGGAAAGTAGGCCAGTAGATGCAAGGCCTATCACTAAAATTAGAATACCCAGCGCAACGTATTTTTTAAATTGGGAGGCAGTGGGTGTGAAATCATGTTCTTGCAAGATCGCGACATTCTCGATAGCTTCAAGCGAGGCCACACGTCTCATGGAAGTCTCAACCAGAACGCGATCTCCAGGTTTTAAACGTATTTTATCAATGTCCTTTCTAATGAGGCGCTCTTTGGTATTGCGAATGTTACGGCGTTTTTTTATTGCTAGGGGAATAGCACCTTTTAAGGAATATTCTCTTAAATCTTTTAAGGTTTTACCCAGAAGTGAAGATCCTGGCAGCATGAGAAGTTCAGCATAAATAGGTTTTTCCCTTTCCTCTTTTCTGTCCTCTTTTTTAGGCTTTTCCTTTTTTTCTTCTTCTAAGGACTCTTGAATTTCCTGATCTTTATTTTTTTCCTTTTTTTCTTCGGAAGCTGAATTTTTATGCTCATTGATGATAAAATCTTCTTGTTCTGAAAGGCGCAACAGATTTTCAAAATCGCACATAACCACAAGTTTATCGGCTGGTCTGAGGCTAATATAACGTCCTGGGGCATTGATAACGACATCTCCGCGCATCAATTTTATGACAGATAAATCTGGATTGTCATACAGAAAGGTCTTTTCAATACGTTTGCCCACTAAGGCAGATTCCTCCCCAATTTCAACGGTGGTCAACAGTTGGTCGAGTTTATACGATTTTTCCAGTTGATCTGGATTTTCATTGGGTAAAAAGCGGGAAGCAATGGTAACATAAACGATACCGATTCCGAGAAAAGCGAGTCCAAAAGGTGCAAACTCAAAAAAACCAAGTTTTTCTACACCAAGATCTTGCGCAACAGCATTGACGATCAAATTTGTGGAGGTTCCCATTAGCGTACAGCTGCCCCCCAGAATACCTGCAAAAGAGATGGGCATCAGCAAACGCGAAGTCTGTATTTTATAACGTTCGGCCAACTGAAACACGATTTTAATAAAAATAATGACCACCGCGGTTGTACTTATAAAGGCGGAGATACTGGCGGTGATTACCATAAATGCGGGAGTAATGAGTATCAGCGGAAGAAGGCTCATTTTACGCAAACCTCTGGAAAGCCAGGCAATTACTCCATTTTCTTCAAGACCAATGGCCAAGATCATAAGACATAGCACGGTAATTGTAGCGGGATTGGCAAAACCGCTGATGGCTTCTTCAGGTTCTACAAGATTGAGTAACGTGAGTGCAACAATAAGAAAAAAAGCAATTTTGTCAACTGGAAAAAGTTCGGTCACAAAAAGACCAATAGTTACGGCAAGGAGCGCAAAAACCTCAATAATTTCAATACTCATCCAGTTTGTTTTATAGCGTATTAAATTAAATCAAAACGTATAGGTAGGATGCTAAATTATACTTAAAAATAATTGAGCCGAAAGGAGATATTGATTTTAAGGAAATTTGAGAAGTTTTTCAAGAACGGCGTCTTTATAACTTCGGCTTATGGGGATTGAATTGCAGTTGATCACGATTTGCTCATGGGTGTAGGATTCCATTTGAGCGACCGAAACGATAAATAAACGATGCGTACGAATAAATTTTTCCAAAGGTAATTTGTCTTCAATGACGCTTATTTTTTGGCGTACCGTATAAATTTTAGTCGTACTATAAATTTTGACATAATAGCTAAGGCTTAATGTCCTCAAAACTGATTTTTACCATTGGTCTATCCATTTTTATAAAGATGAATTCGGATTCAGG
>JBBPYO010000027.1:0-2191 GCA_038199845.1 Flavobacteriales bacterium | reverse complement strand
GCAAAATGAAAAATGAAATTTTCAAAGAATTAATTGAGTGTATAAAAAATTCAAAATCAGTCAAAAGAAAATATCGGAGAATACTCGGTTTTTAGATTTTCAAAGGACTTTTGATTTGAATTGTTGTAATACCGATTTTAATAATTAAACGTCAAAAAACCGGGATTTTACCGGTTTTTTGACGTTTTAAGGCGTTTTTTAAACAATAATTATCAACTATTTACCATACGCTTTAGCGGTTTGTTTGGAACTTCCCAAACCATCTATTCCCAGTTCTACAACATCACCGGGTTTGAGATAGCGCGGTGGTTTAAAGCCCAATCCAACACCAAAAGGAGTTCCGGTGGAGATAATATCGCCGGGCAGTAAGGTCATAAATTGGCTGATGTAACTCACCACTTGCGGAATATTGAAAACAAAATCCGAAGTGTTGCTGTTCTGCAACATTTCATCATTTACCTTAAGCCAAAGATTGAGGTTGTGCGGATCTTGGATTTCATCTTTTGTGGCCATAAATGGTCCCAACGGTGCAAAAGTATCGCAGCTTTTTCCCTTGACCCATTGACCGCTGCGCTCGATCTGAAATTCCCGCTCGCTATAATCATTGTGCAGTACATATCCCGCAACGTAATCCAGCGCATCTTTTTCTTCCACATACGATGTTTTTTTGCCGATAACCACGGCAAGTTCCACTTCCCAGTCTGTTTTTGTGCTGTTTTTAGGGATGATCACATCATCATTGGGACCCACAATGGCCGAGGTGGACTTAAAAAATAAGATAGGTTCTTTGGGTAGTTCAGCGCCGGTTTCTTCAGCATGTTTTGCATAATTGAGACCTATGCAGACAATTTTTGAAGGGCGTGCCGTGGGCGGTCCCAAACGGGTTTCCGGAGAAACATCGGGACAGTTTTCCTTTTCTTTTTCAAACCAAGTTTTGAGTCGGTCAATACCGTCGTTCTCAAAAAAATTTTCGGTATAATCTTCGCCGAAAGCAGATACATCAATGCGTTTTTCGTTATCAAGTTGAAGTCCTGGTTGTTCTTTTCCGGCTGCGCCGAAACGTATTAATTTCATAATAAATACTTATAATTAGTTATCCGTTCAATTTAATAAAACCTCCGTCTATCGGAAAATCGGTACCGGTGATAAAGGAAGCCTCGTCAGAAGCCAGGTAAAGGGCCATATTGGCAATTTCTTTAGGTTTGCCCATTCTTCCCAAGGGTTGGGTCTGAGAAAGTTTTTCAAACATTTCCTCCTGATTATCGGGGTAATTTTGTGCAATAAATCCGTCAACAAAAGGCGTGTGCACACGTGCCGGCGAAATGCAGTTGCAACGAATCCCCTCGGCCACATAATCTTTGGCGATGGAATAGGTCATGGTAAGCACCGCGCCCTTTGACATGGAATAGGCAAACCGATCAGAAATACCCACCGAAGCCGCGATCGATGCCATATTCAGAATAACGCCGCCAGTTCCTTTCATGTGCTTTATGACCGCTTTTGAGCAGTTAAAAACGCCTTTTATATTTATGGAATAAATACGGTCAAGATCGGCCGTTGTCGTTTTTTCGATATTGCCCACGGGAGCAACCCCGGCATTGTTAACGAGAATATCTATCTTGGTCTTTTCTGCAATGCGGTCTATAAGTTCGGCGACCTGTTTTTCATCGGCCACGTCACAGAATTCAAAAGTGGCCTTAAATCCCTCTTGTTTGAGTTGGTCTACCACTTCCGCGCCCTGTTCTTTATTATAATCCAGCATGTATACCGCGGCGCCCTGACGTGCAAAAACGGTGGTGATCGCTCTGCCAATTCCGCTTGCTCCGCCGGTGATCAATGCCGTTTTGCCGTTTAATTGAAATACTGCCATTGGTTTTTTATCAGTTATAGGTTATTTCTACAATAGTGTCGATCGCGTCAGGATTTTCCGGTTCAAGGTCAAACATAAGTTTGCCTTTTTTCAGGCTATGCTTGATTTTTTTCTTGGAACCGAAATAAACAATGCTTTTGATTTTCTCTGTAAAATCAGGGATTTCAACGTTGGCCAATGTTGGGTTTAAGATGTGCAGATACAGTTTTTTATCCTTTTGAGTTGAAACCAGATCTTCATTCTGAAATGCCCCACCGCGCGTACCGTAAATGGCCTCTCCGTTTTTGCACAACCATTCGCCCACAACTTCTAGCCGTTCCT
>JBBPYO010000026.1:0-2123 GCA_038199845.1 Flavobacteriales bacterium | reverse complement strand
GATTGCGCTAGAATCGCCCACGTAAAATCCTTCATAAATGCATCTACCTAAATGTTCGGCAAAATGTCCATAGATGTCTTTATCAATTGTGGGCGCACTATCATTTACTTCCAATTTTACGGTTGCCTGAGCAAATGATAAACTCCCAGTGAATAGCAGGCATGTTAAGCTTAAAGTCGTTTTATAAAGAAAATTCATATTTTGGATTTAATACGTTTAAAATTAGTTTGCAGAATTAGGTTCAAGATTTGGATTGACATCCAATTCAGTTTGTGGGATAGGCAAATATTCCTTTCCGGGTGTCCATGAATTAAAATCGTTATCATGCGCTTTTAATTCTGCCAATTTAGCACTGTCATACAACCAGCCCCATCGCACAATATCGTGAATGCGTATGGATTCTATAGAAAATTCCAAGGCACGTTCATGACCAATTTGATCCCTCATTTGTGACTGCGACATATTTGGTTTAGCCGACCTTAAATCGGGTAGATTCGCACGGTCACGCACTGGTTGAATAAAATCATAAGCCAGAGTGGTTTGTCCCATTTCATTTAAAGCTTCGGCATTCATCAGCAAAATATCCGCATATCTCAAAAGACGATAATTAATATCAGAGAGTTCTACACTTCCCTGGCTTTCGGTAGTAAACCCAAAACCGTCATGTGTATATTTTCTTGGATAGATTGCATTTTCTGCGTGCGGCCAGGGTACATTGCCATAAACCGTTGTTGAATTGGCTTCAGGCTCATAAGAAGCTAGAGCGCTTAACAATCTTGGATCAACACCGCCATCAATAGTTTTTTCAACTTTATATTCATTGTAGATCCATCGTGTCGGTAAGAAATCAGAATAACCAAATCCATCCATCGCATAGGTGTGACCAATGGAAGAAACCTGCATCCATGCAGAAGACGGTTCTCCCCCGTAGTTCTTTACAGTACCACCCACCTGATCTGGCGTCGCAAACTGAACTTCAAATAAAGATTCACTGTTATTTTCGGTAAATGGACTAAAGTTGTCCTTATAATTAGCAACTAAACCGTAAGTATTTGCCTGTTCTCCTGAAATTAGTTTTTGAAATTCCGTAGAGGCATTGCTCCATTGCTCCGTATAAAGATACGCTTTACCCAAAAATCCAGTAGCAGCTCCTTTTGTTGCTCTTCCCAGTTGTCCCTGATCTTCACCAGAAACAGTTTCAAAATTCACAGGAAGCATATTCTGAGCGGCTGTAAAATCAGCAATAATCTGATTCCATATCTCTTCTTCACTCGCAGTAGGCGGATAATATTCTTCTTCACTTTGCGCAACGGTAAGTATTAATGGTACTTTTTGAAAATTAGTGACCAGATTAAAATATGCTAAGCCGCGTAAAAAATATGCCTGACCTAAACAACGATTTCTTAACGCTTCATCCATTTCAATTTCAGGAACACGGGTTAAAACCTGATTAGCCCTGAAAACTTGCTGATAATAGGCCGCCCAAGTCCATTGTACCGGTCCTGATGTAGGTGAAATTGTGAAATTTGCCACTTGGATCAAATCCAACCACGGACTATCGCCGGTAAAATCATCGCCGCGACCATCGGTCAGTGCAGGCGTCATACGCATATAATAGCCATCTATCAATAAGCTATTATACATGGCATTTGTTCCTTCAACTGCCTGATCTGCATTCAGCCAAAACTCGTCGGCAGTCTGGCTATTGGGATTTGTCAATTCTAACTCATCATCGCAACTGGAAATGCCAATTATGGAAAGCGACAGCAATAAAAATTTATATGTTTTCATAATATTAAATTGTAAATCCATTAAAAGGTTAATTCTACTCCTAACATATAGGTTCTGGGTCTTGGATACGTACCATTATCATAACCCGGATTAAAAACCCCGGAAGTGAAATCAGGATTATAACCTTTATATTTTTGAAACGTGTAGATGTTTTGCAGCGTGGTATAAACACGAACGTTCTCCAGTAAACTATTAAATACGGTGTCTGGCAGTGTGTAACCTACAGATATGGTGTTAAGTCTAAGATAATCACCTTTTTGTAACCAGCCAGGTCTATTTGAATCCCTTGAATTTCCGTTAGGATCGTTTGCAACTACTCGAGGAATGTTTGT
>JBBPYO010000025.1:0-3268 GCA_038199845.1 Flavobacteriales bacterium | reverse complement strand
GTGACCATTTGCCGTATGCGCAAACTGGTATCCCAGCAATTTTCTTTACTACGCTGCTCCATCCCGATTATCACACACCGCGAGACGAAGCGGAAGCGATCAATATTAATAAACTTACAAAAATGACAAAGTGGATCTATGCGACTGGCTGGGAAATTTCAGAAACCGCTAAAAAACCGACTTTAGAGGTCAATTAAAGGTCAAAATCAGCGTTTTTTAAGTTGAAAAATAAAAAGGTTGAGCACTGGAATTATACTGTGTTTCAACCTTTTTTCCATTTGATATTGCAGCCTATACTTGGTTTTTGTAATTGCACGGGTTTCCTATTATTGAGCAAATTGTCAAGTGCTTCACGCAGATCACGACCGTTTGTGGGAATGCCGTTACCGGGACGGGAATCATCAAGTTGGCCGCGGTAAACCAATTTTAAATCGGCGTCAAAAAGATAGAAATCTGGAGTGCAGGCGGCATCATAGGCTTTTGCAGTATTTTGGCTTTCATCATACAAATAGGGGAAATTGTAATCTTCCTTTCGTGCGTTTTCCCACATTTTGGCAGGACCATCCTGAGGATAATTTTCTACATCATTACTGCTTATTGCTACAAAGCCAAAGCCACTTACGCGATAATCATTAGCCACTCGTACAATCTCATCGTTTACATGCTTTACAAACGGGCAATGATTGCTGATGAACATGACTACCGTACCTCGACTACCGCGAACGTCTTTCAAGGATTTCCATTGATTGCTTACGGTATCCAGTAAATTAAAATAGGGTGCAATGGTGCCCAGTGGGAGCATATTTGATGGCGTATTTGACATGTTTTGCTTTCTTTTAAATCGTTAATCCTACTAAAATAGTTGATTTTCCGCTCTAGCGGAAACTTTAAAAACGTTCTCAAACGTTGCTAAAGTTACAAATACTAAAGTTGTTTTAAACTTTTGGTGTGACTGGGTTACAATTGTATTTTTAAATAAAACAGATAATCATGAAAAACACATACGACTCCCTATCATTAGCGATTGAAGCCCTTCAGAAAAAAGGTTACGATACAGATTTTAACCTCGTAGATGAAGGGATAGAATCTAAGCATCTAAAAAAGAACTGGACTGCTGATCAAATTGAAGTTGAAGATGTATTCCGTTTTGAAGGAATGACAGATCCTGGCGACAATTCTGTATTGTATGCGATTAACACGCATGACGGTAAAAAAGGTTTATTGGTAGATGCCTACGGCGCATATAGCGGTCAGATTTCGAAAGAAATGATCGATAAACTGAAAATAGAGCACGATGAATGATCTGTCCTGGAATGACTTTCAAAAAGTAGATATGCGCGTGGGTACGATCCTTACGGTGAGCGATTTTCCCGAAGCGCGTAAGCCTGCTTATCAATTACAAATCGATTTTGGTAATGAAATCGGGATTTTGAAGACTTCTGCCCAGATCACATTGAATTATGACCGCACTAAACTCGTGGGAATGCAAGTTATTGCCGTAGTCAACTTTCCGAAAAAACAAATCGCCAATTTTATGAGTGAATGTCTGGTTTTGGGCACCGTAGATGGAGATTCCATTACGCTCTTAAATCCCAGTAATCCAGTAGAAAACGGACTTAAAGTGGGTTAAATGTTTAATCGTTTAATTGCTGATCTGTTTAGTTAAGGTTAACTGTTTTTTGTTGAATCGTTGATTTGCTCAAAATATCAGTTTAAGATTCGTCATACTGTATATGTTTCAGCATCGCGTTATATGAGCATATTCTGATGAAAACCCGAACGAATTAGGGTTAAAATGATAGCATTATTATAGCTTCTATCCAATCATTTACTCCCCTCCTTTGGAGGGGTTGGAGGAGGAATTCAATCATACATCAAATACTTCGCCCTCTTTTCTTTAAAAGTATCTAATCCAGATTTCCAACTTTCCCTTATTTCATTCATTGTTTTTCCGGCCTCGATTTGTCTTTGCAGTTGGGATGTTCCGGCATGCGCGGTAAAATTTTTGGTATTGAAAAACTTTTCTTTTTTAGTGTGGTCGTGATAGACGTTGATTATCCAGGTCAAATCCACGCTGCTCATACGCGGGGTTTGGCGTAAATCAATGCCATGGCACAATTCACCATTATGTTTCGGGCTTTTCGAACCAAAATTAGGATGCGGCGTATAGCTAAACGGATATTTCGCGGCAGGCAAAAATGGCGAACCGATCACTTGAAACTGCATATCGGTACCGCGGCCGGCGTTGAGGTTTGTTCCTTCCAGCAATCCCAGACTTGGATACAGGTTTATAGAAGTGTCATTGGGTAAGTTGGGCGATGGTCGTACCGGTAATGAATATGGTAATTCGTGTGTATAGTTTTCCATTGGAATAACCGTTAAATCGGTTTTTACGCCGTTTTTAAGCCATTTTTCACCATTTATTAGCAGCGCATATTCACCAATGGTCATTCCGTAAACTAGCGGTACACCTGCATGCATACCCAAGAAACTCGTATTTTCCTTTTCCATGATCGGGCCATCTACATAATTACCGTTTGGATTTGGACGGTCAAAAACGATTACAGGAATGTTTTCTTCGGCTGCTGCCTCCATTATATAATGTAATGTGGCCAGATATGTATAAAAACGTACGCCCACATCCTGAATATCAAAAATCAGCATGTCAATATTAGCTAATTGCTCCGGCTTCGGTTTTTTATTACTGCCGTATAGGGAGACGATTTCAAGTCCGGTTTTAGGATCTTTGCCGTCCTGTACTTTCTCGCCAGCATCAGCGGTGCCGCGGAAACCGTGCTCTGGGGAAAATACTTTGATCACATTAACCTTTCGGCTCAAAAGGGAATCAACCAAATGCGTATATGTTTTTTCGCCGTTAGGCTTAATTCCACTTAAAATCAGCGAACTGGGATTGCCCACGATACCCACACGTTTATTTTTGAGTAACGGTAAATAAACTTCAGTGCGGTTTGCGGCAAGGATCAGATCTTGCTGCTGCGCTTCTTCTTCCGCTTTTGCGGAAATTATCGCAGCATTTTCCTGTTCCCTTTGATTACTGGCGTTTCCATTTTCAGTTTTGGAAAGATTTGCACACGAAATGAACAGAGCGAGAATTAAAAAATGGGTACTTTTGAACCAACTTAAGGCCATAATACAATTGAATTTTGAATATTTTATAGCTCAACGTATCATTAGCGCGGGCAAAAATAAAAGTACGGCTTCCACCCCGATTATAAAAATCGCGATTGCCGCGATCATCCTTGGGCTG
>JBBPYO010000024.1:0-9443 GCA_038199845.1 Flavobacteriales bacterium | reverse complement strand
TCGTCCAGATTTCCTTCATTTCTTTCAGAATGGCTTCTTCATCATTTACCGGGAGTTCGTTACCCTTGAATTCACCTTTATAAAACCGAATTAAACAAGCCAGTGAAAAAGTCAAATGTAAAGGTAATCGATTACATTTTGAATTATAATCCAATAAACTGGGTAAAACCCTGACCTTAAATTTGGAAATTGAATTGAGTGCAATACTGGCGAGCTGGTGTTTTATAAACGGATTTCTAAACCGGTCAAAAACGGCTTCTGCAAATGCTGCTAATTCTTCTTTTGGCAAATCCAAACTCTCATTGATTTCCTCAAAAACCGCCTGTCTTACAAAATTACCTGTAAAATTGTTATCCATGGTTTCCGTTACGGTTTCATTTCCATAAAGGATGGAAAAAGGAACCATTACCGTATGAGCGCCATTAAGGATCCGCACTTTCCGCGTTCGGAAAGGCTGCAGATCTTCGACAATCTGAACATCTTCCTTTATTTTATCAAATGGAATTAGTTGCTTCAGTTTCTCATCGCCCTCAATGACCCAAAGCAGAAAAACTTCTGAGGAAACAATAAGTTGGTCCTTAAATTCCAACTGCTGCTCATATTTTTCAATATCATCGCTGGGATAACCGGGTACAATTCGATCTACAAGCGTATTGTGAAAACTGGTACTGGCATTGATCCACTTTACAAAATCGGCACTTAATGACCATAAATCGGCATATTTGAGGATGATTTCCCTTAAAATAGCTGCGTTATTATTGATGAGTTCGCAAGGTATAATTACCAGTCCCTTATCTGTTGCACCGTCAAAATATTTGAACCGTTCAAACAATAAAGCGGTGACCTTCGCCGGAAAACTGCTGTGTGGATGGCCGTTCAAGGTGTTTTTTTCATCAAAAACAATTCCTGCTTCGGTGGTATTGGAGATCAAAAATTGGAGGCTTTCTATTTCGGCCAAGGCCAAATAAGCCTCATAATCTGTATGTGGCACCACCACTTCCTGAATACAGGAAATAAGCTGCTTTTTATCTATTATTTCACCTTTATCTAAGCCGCGTGTAAATAAATGATACAATCCCTCCTGCTTTTTCAGCACGTCAAGATTTCCCTTGCGAGGTTTGACCACAACTACACCCGCATTAAAGTTGGCCTTTTCATTCAGTTCATCTATAACATAATCCGCGAAACCGCGTAAAAAATTCCCCTCTCCAAATTGTATGATTTTAAGGGGCAATTTTGAGGTTAATCCGGTATTCTCTCTATTCAACACATTCATCTAAAAAATATTTTTTTTTGGGGATTTTTATTCAAATAAACTGGGCAACCAGAGGCTAAGCGCCGGAATAAAGGTTACCAGTAAAAGTACAATGGCCATGACCACGTAAAGTGGCAGAAGTGGTTTCATTATCTTCTGAATACTCGTATTTGCAACACTTACACCTATAAAAAGAACGGCTCCCACCGGCGGCGTACAGAGACCCACACACAAATTCATCACCATCATAATGCCAAAATGTACCGGATCTATGCCGAGATCAACAACTACAGGTAAAAATATAGGGGTAAATATGAGCACGGCGGGAGTCATATCCATAAAAGTACCGACAAAAAGGAGCAGCAGGTTAATGATGAGCAAAATCACAAATTTATTATCGCTTATTCCCAAGAGTGCATCGCTAATATTTTGCGGTAAATTTTCGTACGACATAACCCAGGACATACTCATGGATGTGGCGATAAGAAGCATCACAATTGCCGTAGTGCCCACAGATCCCAGAAAAACGCTGTGTAGTTTGAAAATATTGAGTTCCCTGTAAATAAAGGATAATATTAAAGTGTAAAGCACTGCAATACCGGAAGCTTCGGTAGCGGTAAAAATACCGGAAACAATTCCGCCGATCACAACTACGAGCAGTAATAAACTGGGCAAAGCGTCTAAAAAGGTTTTAAGGATTTTTCTGATTCCACTACGTTCGCCGGGTGGATAATTTTTCTTTTTGATCCAGAAAGCAGCCGTTAACATGAGCGCAAGCCCCATTAAAATTCCAGGGATATAACCGGCCAGAAAAAGTGACGCAATGGAAACTCCACCACTTGCCAGAGAATATACAATAAGCACGTTAGACGGCGGTATGATTAGGCCGGTAG
Organism: Flavobacteriales bacterium; assembly: GCA_038199845.1. Classification (GTDB taxonomy): domain Bacteria; phylum Bacteroidota; class Bacteroidia; order Flavobacteriales; family Flavobacteriaceae; genus Leeuwenhoekiella. Next base: position 7,295 of record JBBPYO010000024.1, on the reverse strand, counting down.
TGGACGAGGTAATGTTTATGGCCGCACCAAATTCCTTCGAATAATTTTCCTTTTCCATGTATGGACCCAAGATTCCGCCGATAGCGGAAGTAGCGGCCACCGCAGAACCGGAGATCGCCCCAAAAAGCATCGCAGCGATCACATTCACATAAATCAGGCCGCCGGGCAGCGCTCCCATGAGCGCTTTGGCAAAAGCAATAAGTCGATGGGCAATACCGCCCTGATTCATGATCTGCCCCGCCAAAATAAATAACGGAATGGCCAATAACGAAAAACTGTCAAGCCCTGTGGCCATCCGTTGTGCCATCGTGGTTACAGAAGCTAGAGAATCTATAGATACCATAATCGTGGCCAGACAGGAAATACCAATGGACCATGCCACGGGAACACCAATCCCCAGAAGTACAAAAAATACAATAACCAGTACTAAAATCTCTACTATCATACCAGATATTGTTTTGGGTTACGCAGCTCGTTGATCTTGTATACAACTATCAGAAATCCGCTCAGGGGAAGTACAGAATACACAAAACCCAAAGGGATATTAAGTGCCGCAGAATATTGCCCCAATAGATAATTTATATATACCAAATTACCGCCGCCGATGATAAGAACAAGGATGCAAAAAAGAATGATAAGCACATTGATACCTATGCGCAAGCGTATTCTATTCTTGGGATCGAGACGTTGCGGAAAAATATCTATGGAAAGATGTGCCTGCTGACCGGAGGCGTAAGCGGCTCCCAGAATACCTATCCAAATAAGCAGATAGCGCGCCACTTCTTCCGTGAAGGAGCTTGGAGCATTAAGAGCGTATCGGGAAAATACTTGCCATAACACCGCAAATACCATCAAAGCCATCAAAAGGATGAGAAATCCACCCAATAATTTGTCTAATTTTTTTTTCATAATATTATTTAATTGCTTGTATCTGGTCGATGAGCTTTGCCATTTTTGGATTTTCCTTATAGGTTTGGTAAAGTGGTTCCACCCGCTCACGGAACGCTTCTTTGTCTGGTGTAATAATGGTTACTCCAGCCTCTTGTACTTTTTCCAAAGCCTCCAATTCTGCTTCGTGCCAGATCTTTTTTTCATATATCCGTGATTCTACGGCAGCCTCTTTTATCCACTGTTGTTCTTGCTTGCTCAACTTATTCCAGAGCAACATGCTGATCAACAGTTCATCGGGTACGGCAGTATGCTCATCCATCGTGTAAAATTTACAGACTTCATAATGTCGCGAGGTGTAAAAACTGGGCAGGTTATTTTCCGCTCCGTCCACAATTCCCTGCTGTAGCGCGGTGTACAGTTCTCCATAAGCAATGGGCGTGGGTGAACCTCCCAGTGCCTGAACCATACTAATAGCAGTCTGACTTTCCATCACGCGCACTTTTTCACCATTTAGATCTTCTGGGGTCCGAATAGGGGTTTTACTATAAAAACTACGGCTTCCGGCGTCATAAAAAGTGAGTCCTTTAAGGCGTTGAGGGATGCTTGCGTCGAGCAATTCTTCCCCAACTTCACCTTCTAAAACGTTGTAGCGATGTTCGTTGCTACGGAATAAAAACGGCAGTCCCAATACCTTCAGTTCAGGAACAAAATTCTCAAGTACGCCAGTTGAAACCTTGGTCATTCCCAGACTTCCTATTTGAAGCAATTCCAAACATTCCCGCTCTGAGCCCAACTGCTGACTGGGATAAATATCGAGTTTTACTTTACCTTTTGATTTCTCGGCTAGTCGTTCTGCCATAAAAACCATGGCTTTATGAACGGGGTGAGAAATATCCAGACCGTGGCCCAATTTTATCACGCGCACATCATTATCCGCTTGACAACCGGTAAAAACCACCGAAACCAGCACAAAAACGGATAATAAAGCGAAAAACCGACCTATATTTCTCATCATGATCGTAATTCTTTTACTATTGCTAGTGCCTCTTTCAGATTTTGGGTAATAGCCTCATAGTTATAGGTACCGTCCTCTTTCTTGATAAAAAGCTTTGAACCGATGCCCACACAGTGCACTCCGGAATCAAACCATTCTTTCAGATTTTCTTTGGTAGGCGAGACGCCGCCCGTGGGCATAATACTGCTCCACGGTTGCGGTCCGCGTACTGCTTTTACAAAAGGCGGTCCGCCAACTTGCATTCCAGGGAAAATCTTAACTACCTCAGCGCCCAACTCTTCCGCATAATTAATTTCTGTCACCGTTCCGCATCCGGGCATCCACCCCACTTTGCGACGGTTACAGGTCTTTGCCATTTCCGCATTAATAAGTGGGGAAACGATAAAATTTGCGCCGAGTTGCAGGTATAACGATGTAGTGCCAGCGTCAATAACAGAACCTATTCCCAAGATCATCCCGTCTAGGTTTTTAGTGACATATCTACTGAGTTCGCCAAAAACCTCATGGGCAAAATCCCCACGGTTTGTAAATTCAAAAACCCTGGCTCCAGCATCGTAACAGGCCTTTACAATCTGTTTACAGACTTCAATATCCTTGTGATAAAAAACGGGGACAATCCCTGTTTCCTTCATCGTTTGTACGGCTTGTATGCGCGTATATGTTGCCATTCGATTTATTGTTATTGCTATTATTATTACTGCTGTTATTTTATAAATGTAAAAATTTTGGATCGCGCAGGAACACAATTTTGGATCTCTAGAGACCTGACAGGTTTAAAAACCTGTCAGGTCTTACTTAATCATCTCTTTATCCTTCCACCGGTAGTTCCTTGCATGATTTCAAGTACTTCATCTACTTCTGAGAGATTTGCATCGCCCAGAATTGTATGTTTTAAAGCGCAGGCAGCATTGGCGAACTCCAGTGCTTTTTGATCTTCAAAATGGATCAATCCGTAAATCAGCCCCGCCGCATACGCGTCGCCCGTTCCTATTCGATCAACCACATCGGTGATTTCCAGTTCGCCGGTTTCTAAATAATCAGAGCCCGTCCACGCGCGGCCATAAACCTTTTGCCAGGAAGCGCTAAGACCGGTGCGTACTTTATCAAATACTTTTTTAATGGAAGGGCATTCCTGTATCAATTTCTTACTTGCTTCAATAAATCCTTCTTTGGAAAAATCAAAATCCGTTTTTAAAATTTCGTTGATCTCATTGACACCGCCGATAAATATAGTTGAAAATCCTACGAGTTCTCGTAAAACTTCATGTCCGTCTTTACCGTATTGCCAGAGATTACTGCGGTAAGCAGGATCTGCGGTGATCGTTATTCCCTTATTTTTGGCCAATTTTAGGCCATTTTTAAGCGTTTTATAGGCGTTTTCTGAAATCGCTGGTGAAATTCCCGTCCAATGCAAATAATCGGCATCTTCCAGAATTTTTTCCCAATCAACGCTTTCGGGAATGATATTGGCAAAGCTTCCGTGCAAACGGTTATAGGCGATTTTGCTTGAACGCATCCCCGCTCCCACTTCCAGAAAATAAATTCCCAATGGATGATCAACTTTATTGACCGCAGAAACATCGATCCCGAATTTCCGCATTGCAGCAAGCGCGGCGTCACCCACAAGATCGTTGGAAACATTAGTAACTTGCTGCGTGTTTTCGCCAAAAGCGGAAAGTGATGCGGCCACATTCATTTCTGTACCGCCAAAATAAAATTCAAGCGCATCGGCCTGGGTCATTTTACGGCTTCCCGATGGGGAAAGGCGCATGATCACTTCGCCAAAAGTGACAATCTTTGTATGTTTTTCGGTGTTTTTCATCTAAAAATCGAAGTATTCTTTAGCATTTCCGTAGGAAATATTGGAAATGGTGTTCCCTACAAATTCCATATCATTGGGCAGTTCGCCGCTGGCCATTTCTTTGCCGAACAAATTACATAAAACCCTTCGGAAATATTCATGTCGCGGAAAAGATAAAAAGCTGCGGGAGTCTGTCAACATACCGACAAAACAACTGATCAATCCCATATTAGAAAGCGTATTGAGCTGTTTTTCCATCCCGTCCTTCTGATCTAGATACCACCAGCCAGATCCCCATTGCACCTTGCCCTTGATACTACCATCATTAAAATTACCGATCATCGTAGCAAAAATCGCATTGTCAGCCGGGTTCAGATTATAAAGAATGGTTTTGGGTAATTTATCCTTGGCATCGAGCGCGTTTAAGAACGCGGATAATGCTTCCGCCTGCGGGTAATCGCCGATGGAATCCCAACCTGTATCTGGCCCCAATTGAATCAACATGCGTTTATTATTGTTGCGCAACGCACCGAGGTGAAATTGTTGTACCCAACCTCTTTTGTGGTAATTTTCGCCTAAAAACAGTAATAAAGCGGTCTTAAACTGCTCAATTTCATTTGGAGAAAGAGGAGTATTGTTTTTTCTTTTATCAAATATCGCATTGATTTCCGCATCGGTAAATTCGGCAAATGAAAGTGCATTCAACCCGTGATCACACAGTTTGCAACCATTTTTATCAAAATAATCGATCCGTTTTACCAGAGCATCTTGCAAATCTTGATAAGAATCAATTGAAATTCCGGCGGAATCGCCCAATTTATCAAGATAATCGCTATAATTTTCGGCTTCTATCAAAATGGCTTTATCCGGTCTAAAAGCGGTGCTTACTTTAATACCAAAATCATTTTGCGCCATTTGCTTGTGATATTTCAGTCCATCGATGGGATCTTCAGTAGTACATAAGGTTTTGACGTTCATTTGCTTTAACAGTCCGCGGCAAGAATTTTCCGGTTGCTGCAACTGGGCGTTCACATTTTCATAAATGGAGGGCCCCGATTTTTCGGTAAGCAGTTCATCGATGCCAAAATAACGCTTGAGCTCTAAATGCGTCCATTGAAACAACGGATTGCGCAACGTATGCGGAACCGTTTTTCCCCATGCCTCAAACTTTTCTTGATCGCTTCCGCTACCGGTAATATACTTTTCATTAACCCCCATTGTTCGCATGGCGCGCCATTTATAATGGTCGCCCGCGATCCAAACTTGTGAAATATTTTCAAAGACACGGTCTTCGGCAATCTCCTGTGGTGGAAGGTGGTTGTGGTAATCTATAATGGGTTGCTTTTCAGCATACGTATGATATAATTCTTCGGCAAATTTATTCTGCAGTAAAAAATTATCCGTGATAAAACTCTTTTTGCTCATTTTCTTTTTTTGCTTTTACTATGGAGCGGATTTTTGCACTTGAAGTGATTTGACTTCTCGATATATTTTTCACCTCCGCTGCCGTTTCGGTTAAAAACACTCGAAGTGACAAGTGACATTTAACTATCTTCCCATCCAACCACCATCTACCGTCATGATTGTCCCAGTCATGTAATTGCTCGCTTGAGAAGCTAAAAATACGATAGGACCTTTAAAATCTGATGGTTGCCCCCATCTTCCAGCGGGAATTCTTGCTAAAATAGCATCACTGCGCTCTTCATTATCCTGAAGCGCCTGAGTATTATCTGTCGCGATATAACCGGGCGCGATAGCATTTACCTGTACGCCTTTAGCCGCCCATTCATTGGATAACGCCATGGTAAGTTGGCCAATCGCGCCTTTGGAAGCAGCGTAACTTGGTACCGTAATTCCCCCTTGAAAAGTGAGCAATGAAGCGGTAAAAATCACTTTTCCACTGCCTTTTTTTAGCATTTCTTTACCAAATTCCCTACTCAGGATAAACTGGGCATTCTGATTGACCTCTATCACTTTATCCCAATATTCATCGGAATGTTCCGCGGCGGGCTGGCGTAGGATTGTTCCGGCATTATTGACCAGAATATCAACATGCTCATTTTCCTCTTTTACTTTTTTGATAAAGGCATAAAGCGCTTTTCGATCAGAAAAATCACAGGAATATCCTTTAAATTCCCTACCGATTTCCTGAACGCGCTTTTCTATTTCCGAACCTTCTGATTCCAAGGTTGCTGAAACTCCAATAATATTGGCGCCAGCTTCTGCCAGTGCTTCGGCCATAGCGAAACCAATACCGCGCTTACAACCAGAAACCAAGGCTGTTTTTCCTTCTAAATTGAATAAATCATTCATTGTATTTCGCTTATTTTAATTCGTCTGGTGCAACCTTGTCCATATCGCCATAATCCAGATTTTCACCGGCCATTCCCCAAATAAAAGTATAATTGGACGTTCCCGCACCAGCGTGAATGGACCATTCTGGCGAGATCACCGCTTGATGATTTTGCATAAAAATATGCCGCGTTTCATCGGGTTGCCCCATAAAATGGCTTATGGTCTGGCCTTCTTCAAGATCAAAATAGAAATACACTTCCATCCGGCGGGAATGCGTATGCGGCGGCATGGTATTCCACACATTGCCCTCTTGCAGTTCGGTCATTCCCATTTGCAGTTGGCATGTTTCCACCACACTATTGACCAATAATTTATTGATCGTACGTTTATTGGAATATTTACTATCGCCAAGTTCAACGATTTCCGCTTCGTTTTTAGTAACTTTTTTAGTGGGATATTCCTTGTGCGCGGGAGCGGAATTGATATAAAAGTAAGGCTGCTCACCGTCTGCAGCTTCAAAAATCACTTCTTTATTGCCGCGACCTACGTAAAGTGCTTCTTTGTGACCCAGTTCATAAACTTGCCCTTCCACAGTTACTTTTCCTTTTCCGCCCACGTTGATAATTCCGAGTTCGCGGCGCTCTAAAAAGAAATCCGCCTTTAGGGCATCAATAGGTTCCAACTTTAATTTTTCGTTTACCGGGAACGCGCCCCCGGCGATATAGCGATCATACATCGTGTAGGTAAGATTGATCTCATCCTTTTTAAAAAGCGTGGGAATAAGAAAATGATCGCGTAGTTCTTTGGTTGTATATTTTTGTACATCATCGGGATGATGTGCATATCGAAAGTCTGAATTTGTCATAAAATCGTAAAAATTTGTTTTAATGTAATCGATTACACGAATATAAAGGAAATTCTTTAAAAATCATAGGATGGCGCTTATTTTATTGCTTTTTGATACTAAAACCTTTTATTTGACCACAATTTTCAGCATTTATAAATTTAAAATATTGCTTTACAATAACTTGAAAATTATTTCCAATAGCAAAGCAATCCTCGATATTAATAAATTATTGTTTTATGTATTTCCGTAAAACGTCCTAATATCTATTGTCATTTCCAGAAAGCCGTCTGTTTTATTTCCTTTCTGGCCGTTTTTCAACCATTTTGATCGGTTTTTAGGCGTTTCCCTGCGGGTCGGGCTTTACGCTACAATCTTTTTGCGAAGGGCAAAAAGGATTTCCACTTCAATCCCTAACGCAAATTTCGTTTTCATTCAAAAGGGTTGGT
>JBBPYO010000023.1:0-2002 GCA_038199845.1 Flavobacteriales bacterium | reverse complement strand
CTAGGCAAGCCAGTGGTTGTATTGAGCAATAATGACGGCTGTGTGATTGCAGCAAATGCGCAGGCCAAGGCAATGACCCACATCCCCATGTTTGAACCTATTTTTAAGATAAAAAAGGAACTTATAGATAACGGTGTTACTTTTTTTTCATCAAACTATACTTTGTATGGCGAGATGTCACAACGTGTAATGAACGTTTTAAGGGAATTCTCACCGCTGGTAGAAATATATAGTATTGATGAATCTTTTATAGATCTCACCGGTTTTGATAGTGACTCTTTAGATAGCTATGGCTGTGAAATCAGGGAGACTATTCATAGAAATACGGGCATTCCCGTAGGTGTGGGTATCGCGCCCACTAAAGTACTGGCTAAACTGGCCAACCGTATTTCGAAAAAAAGAAATGACAATAATAACAATGTACATGTTATAAATACCGAAGAAAAACGGATAGACGCCCTAAAATGGGCAGGGATCAAAGACGTCTGGGGAATTGGCAAAAAACACGCAGAACGTATAAAAAATGAAGGCGCGGTCACGGCATACGATTTTACCCAGTTACCATTGGCTTGGGTGCGAAAAAAAATGACCGTTGTGGGTGAACGTACCTGGCGTGAACTAAGGGGCGAGCCCTGTAATGCGCTTGATGAAAACCCAAAATCAAAAAAAGGTATAGGTACGGCGAAGTCTTTTGGAAAAAAGTTGGAAAGCCTAAGCCTTATCGAAGAGGCTTGTTCGTATTATATTAGTGAGGTGGCAGAATTGATGCGAACCCAAAAATCCTGCGCTTCCTTTCTGCAAGTATTTGTCATGACCAACTATCACAGTAATATAGACAAGCAGTACAGCAACAGTATGACGATCACGCTGCCAGTGCCTACAAACAATACATTTATACTTATCAAAGAGGCAAAAAAAGCTTTGAAAATACTTTATAAATCTGGGTATCGTTATAAAAAAGTAGGTGTCTGTTTGAGTGGAATAATTCCTGAAAATTATGTACAAGGAAATTTATTTGAACAAACCCATAAAATAGACAACGAAAAATTGACCCAAACCGTGGATATATTGAATAGAAAATACGGAAAATCGACTGTTTTTTCTAGCGCTGTGGGAACACGTATTAAAGAATGGGAACTAATAAAAGAAGACCGTAGTCCCCGGTACACAACCCAATGGGCGGAGCTGCTTAAGGTAAAATAATGACACAAAAAAACGCCGATAAACGGCGTTTTTTATAGTATTTCGACCAATTTTTAAGGAACAAGAACCACTCTAAAACGGGCTTTATTATCCATCCTTTTTTTATAGGCCTCTTCCACATCATCAAATTTAAAGATTTCGATCATGGGTTTTGTTCCGGTGAGGGCGCTAAATTTCAGCGTATCTTCACTTTCAATTGCGGTGCCGCTGGGCCATCCAGAAATCGATTTACGAGCCATGAGCAGTTGCAGGGGCGCCACTTTTACCGGATCGCCTGTAGCGCCTATACAAATAAGTTCGCCGTCTACGGCCAGTCCGTCAATTACTGACGAGATTGCATCAGCGTGCGGAGCGGTGGCAACGATAAGATCCGCACCACCTAGTTTTTGAAGTTCTTCCACTGCGTCCTGATTATCAGTAGCGATAAAGTGATGTGCGCCCAGTTCTTTTGCGAGTTCCTTTTTACTTTCTGAAGTGGAGATCGCAACGACCCGCATTCCCATTTTATTGGCATACTGAACGGCCAAGTGACCCAAACCGCCTATTCCTTGTACGGCAACGACATCACCAGCGCGCACGTTGCTGTTGCGCATGGCATTATAAACGGTAATCCCCGCACAAAGTAGGGGAGCGGCTTCTTCTGATGACAATTCTTCCGGGATGGAGGCAACAGCTTCCTGCGGTGCGGTCATATATTCGGCATAGCCACCGTCATACGAGATTCCGCAGATTTTTGCATTTTCACAGTTAATAAAGTTACCGCGACGGCATTGCTCGCACTCAAAACAATGTCCGCCGT
>JBBPYO010000022.1:0-2517 GCA_038199845.1 Flavobacteriales bacterium | reverse complement strand
TTTTTCCCCAAGAAAACAGATCTAAGGGAAATTCCGGTCAAACGGATAAAAGAAGTGGAAAGATTGTTAAATTACAGGCCCATCAGAAAGTTCAATTATAATAACCCCATTGAGGTCCTAAAAGAAAAGTGTGTTGCACTTATGGGTTGAACTCAGCGATAACTTAAAACTGTATTTATATTTTATCGACCAAGGCGTTCTAAATTGCAAATACTTTCATAAAATGCATTTTGAGTTTCATATTGTGTAATTATATGTCGAAATTTAAGAGTTCGCGGAAATGATTAAATCCCATTCGCGTATCGAAGAATTTATTAACGGAATAACAATTATATTTATTTTTTATGAAAACCAAAAGAATATCTGATGCCATGGAAGCAGCTTTAAATAAGCAAATGACGCGCGAAGCACTACAAGCGCAGATTTATTTGTCTTATGCATCGTGGGCAGAGGTAAACAGCTACACCGGTATCGCCAATTTTCTCTATAAGCATATGCACGAAGAGCGAGAACATATGTTTAAAATCCTTAAATATATAAATGATAGGGGCGGTGAGACTAAAATTGAGGCTATAGACGCACCGCCGGCAAATCCTGTAAATATTGAAGATTGCCTTAAGAAAACCTTGCAGCACGAGATTGACAATTCGGTAGAAATAGACAAATTGGTCAATCAGGCACATGAAGAAAAAGATTGGGCTACTTTTAGTTTTACACAATGGTTCGTCAAGGAGCAAATTGAAGAAGAAACTTTGGTCAATAGCTTACTTGATAAATATGCGCTTGCTTCTGAGCAGAAAGAGGGCAATGCCAATTTTTATGAACTTGATAAAGATCTCAATAAGGCCCCACAATCTGCAAAAATCCCGAGAGAAGAAGAATTTTAGTATTGCCTGGGAAATCCCAGACCGCATTTATTAATTTAAACTTTAAACGCTCTAGAATGAAGCAGATTAGAAACTCTTTTCGTCTTTTTTAGGGCGTTTTTATATAAAAAGTGTATATAAATTAGCTTCAAACTGATCTTTAGAAATTTGAGGTTCTCATTAAGTCTACACATAGTTACATATCGAAATATTCCATTGTAGTTATACTTTACGTGGCTCTTAAATCACGGTAAATAAAGTTATTATTTTAATACGTTCCAAAGCAGCTCCTGCAAATACGGAATTTTAAAAATTTGTTAAATAATTTTTTATGGATAAAGATAAGGACACGCTCAGTCCTATCGCAGTATGGGCTCTTGCCGCTGGTGGTATGGTTGGAGGTGGTATTTATACCGTATTGGGAGTGGTCATCGCAGTAGCTGGTGAATGGTCCTGGTTATCTTTCTTGATTATAGGAATTCTCGCAATAACATCAGCATATAGTTATGTATTTCTGGCGAATACGTTCAATCAGAATGGAGGTGCTTTTGCTTTTTTGGAAAAAGTAGAAGATAAAAACCTGGCTGGTAATATAAGTTGGTTGCTGATCTTGGGTTACATTTTTACCATTTCGGTGTATGCTTTTGCCTTTGGTCATTATGTTTCTTTCGCTTTTAATGGCAGTCCACTAATTACGCGCATGCTTGCTGTTTTGATCGTGATTGCACTCATAGGACTTAACCTGGCGGGAGTAGGCAAGCTCACAAAAGTGGAAATTGCTATTGTTAGCATTAATTTATTGGCGCTTCTTGCATTAAGTGTTTACGGCTTAATAAATTGGGGTACTACCCAACTTGTTGCTGGCATAGAGCCAAAACCTATGTATTCTAGTCTTTTGGGCGGCGCGGCCATCTTTATGGCCTATGAAGGTTTTCAGTTACTTACGTATGAATATGACAAAATAAAGGAACCTCAAAAAAATTTTATGCCTGTTCTGATAAGCGCAGTGGTTTTTGTGGTTTTTTTGTACATAGCCGTTGCGATAGGCGCTACCATATGGGGCGGTGCCATTGCAATGATAGAATATAAGGAAATCGCTCTTTCTATTGCAGCGGAAAATGCCTTGGGAAAAACAGGTGTGCTACTAATGACCGTCGCAGCTGGATTTGCAACTGCTGCGGCTATAAATTCGACGCTATTTTCAACCGCTAATCTGTCTAAAAACATTGCTAAAAATAAGGAATTGCCCAGTTGGTTTAATAAAACAAACACGAACGGTGTTCCGGCTAGATCAATAATAATTCTAGGGGCTCTTGCCGGTCTTCTGGCTGTAATAGGTTCGCTGAGTTCATTGGTAGAAGGGGCAAGTCTCATTTTTCTGTGCACCTTTGGCATTGTAAACTGGATCGCTTTCCGCGAAAGCAAGACAAAAAAATGGATCCCAGCTTTGGGGACAGGTATAGCTATTATTGTCGCTTTATCTTTAATTTTTCGCCTTGCGATATCTAAGCCGGTAATTCTTGGTGCAATGGTTATCGTCATTTTATTAATTGTAATGGGGCGTCCTTTGCTCTTAAGTAAAACCAAAAAAGCATGAGGTCCTGTCAAAAAATTCGGGGAGATTACCGGGAAATTAAATATTCTAGAAAGA
>JBBPYO010000021.1:0-3207 GCA_038199845.1 Flavobacteriales bacterium | reverse complement strand
AGGAAAACTCCCTACGGTAATCGTCGGCCCATCCGCAAAAATTTTTAATGGCCAATTGGTGATTTCAAACGGTGGCGTAAATGGAGATTTTAATTTTAGTGCCCAGACGTGGTCAACGCCTTTTGAATTGTCTACACCGAATTTAAGTGTTGAAAATGTGGAAACCACGTCACGTTTTACTGAAGTTTATCCCAATCCCGTTGATCGTATTCTGTTTTTGAAACTTAATGGAAACGCGGAAAATATACCCATAAATATTGAATTCACGACTCTCTTGGGACAAAGCGTGCGCCAAAATTCCATAGAAAATGTAAATCCTATGACAGAATTGCCCATAGATGTAAGCGATTTACAAAACGGAATCTATTTTGTGACCATTACCCAGGGGAAAAATAAAAACAGCTTTAAAATCATTAAAAACTAAAGGTATTTCATAATCGCCAAGTAATAATACCGCTGCACCAAGATATCACTTGGGATGATTCAATTGCCTCAAATGTTTTGAATCATTATTCTTTAAAGTTCGATAGAATTTAAAAATGACTTATGCCGAACTACATTTGTAGAACAGCTTCGAGTTTAGTTTACGCTATTAACATTTGATAAGCTCAAGAAGAAAAAATATTTTTTAAGGTGTTTAATTGGACAAGTATAAATCCATTCCAGATCCATAAAATATTACATTATTTCCAGAACAATCTATTTTTCTTCTCTAGAAGGCGTTTTTAGCTTGTTTTAATCGATTTTTTTTTAAAGTCAGAGAGCTGCTCCTCCCCTTTTCTTGGAATGTTGTCCAATTGTGATTTCAGCTACCTAATTGATACGAAGTCGTTCTTTTATGCGCTTTCTAGCGTTAAATAAAAGGTTTAAAGTTTCAGTAAAACGCTGCCACGTACTGTTTTATCATCAACTTCCAGTAGATACCAATAGGTAGAAGATTGTAAAGGTCTGCCGCCATAAACTCCATCCCATTTATAGGGATCTGTACGGATCTGTTTAAGAAGTTTACCAAAACGATCAAAAATACTCAGCTTGACTTGATTGTAAATCCGAAGACCGCGAATGCTCCAGAAATCATGGTAACCATCGCCATTCGGTGTAAAATAATCAGGGATTATAATAAATTGATAATCCTTTTGTACGGTGATACACCCGTTCTCATCCTGAACATAAATAGTGCCTATGGGATCATTTGGCAGTTCAAACACATTAGATGCTTGATAATTTATACCGTTTAATGAAAACCGCAGTCCGGTATTGCCCGTTGCATTTATGGTGATATAATTACCATCCCGAATTATTTCCTCAATCACCGGTACCATGGTATTTGCTACGGTTATTGTACGTAATGAAGTACAGCCAAGAATGCCGGTAAGCGTTACACTATAAATTCCTGGATCGCTTATTTGTATGCGCGGTGTAGTTTCTCCGGTATTCCAAAGGTAACTTTCTGCAATAGCGGTCGCTTCTAAAGTGATTTGCTCCGCCGCACATTTGGTTATACTTTCATCGCTAACTTGTGGACTAGTACTTTCTTTCACGCGGAAAGCTACACGGCCGGGACTTGTGCAACCGCCATCAGGAAGCCGCGCTTCTGCATAATACATACCGCCGCTATTTACCTCAAAGCTTCTACTATTTTCATTAAGGAGATTGCCACCGGCTGGACTGTCGTACCAATCTATGGTATAAATCTGTGCTGTCTCCGCAATGAGCGTAATGGCAACGTCGTCACAGACCACCAGATCCGTATTCTTACCTGTGGGCACCGGTGGATCTTCAGCAAAACGAAATGCAAATGTGGATGTATAATTGTTACAAGAACTGTTATTTAGATTGACCACATCTTCTGCAATTCGGGCGCGGTAATACTTTGAATTGCTGATAAGTGGTGTTGTGTAGCTTGTGTTTGTTTCACCAATCAGATCCGTAAAATTCACTCCGTCAGCGCTAACTTCCCACTGATAAACTGGGCTTTTATATACCGAATTTTGTACGGTAGCTTTTAATATCTCGCTTTTCGCACCATCACTTGTACAAAAAATAGCCGATGTATCACCATCTGAGGTCATTATAGCAGTATCATCACCACAGGTCCTAAACTGGATATCATCAATGGCAAGATCATTGCCGCAGCCACCCACGCCATTGTTGATCATTTTCAAGATGACGGTGCCCTGCCCTACTTCTGTGGTAAAGGAAAGCCCCGCTTTTTGCCATTGCGGTATCGTAGTTTCCCGAATATCACCAGTACCACCGCCGCTCAATAAACGGGTGTTTGTGGCGTCCCAAATCTCAAAGCGCACATTAATGGGTATGGGAGATGGGCAAACATTGCTCCCAAGATCATAAGTATTTAGAAGCCAGGCGCTAAATTCATAAGTAGTATTTTCACAAAGACCAGAAACGGGGGTCTGGTAGAAAATCCCCGGTGTAAAATCGGCATTGACCACAAGCGCCTTTCCATTTGTATTTCCAGTATGATCACCGGTATTATGCGAGGCGGATATCACCTTTTGCATATTGTTGGTTACGGTATAATAACCATCTTCTATAGTACTTGATGAGTAGGTATAATTGGTGATTCCTGGAGCAAGCGGTGGACCGTTTACAGTGCCTTGACCAAAATCTTCATTGAAGATGGGCGGTCCACCCACACCTTTGCAAAACGAAAGTTGGGCGGAAACCGGAAAGCTGCTTACAAGTGAAAGAATAAAAAACACAAAACCGTGCAGCACTGACTTACCAATATTTAAAGTAGTATTAAATTGATCAAAATTTATCTTTGTTCGCTTCTGACTGTTGTAGTAATTTGAAATCAATATTCTAAAAATTAATTTGAGGTAGCGTTAATATAAAAAAAGTTTCGTGTAGAGGTTTCTGGCTGCGCATAATAATAGTAACGAAATCGATAGAATAAATAGATTATTAAAATTTGAGGATTTTAAATGCTTTGACTTGCGCTAAAAAACAATCACGTCTGAAAAGAATCAAATTGATATTGATCCAAATGCTTGCCAGTTAATCTCAAAGTAGATTTTATCATCCTGAGCGGAATCAAAGAATTGATAAATATCATTTCGACTGCGCTCGATATGACATAAAATACATGAAATGTAGTTTTGATTTATATATATTGATATATTAAATCTTATTATACACTCATCTCAATAGCTATAGAGATTGTCGAAACGTTTAGATATTTTT
>JBBPYO010000020.1:0-2186 GCA_038199845.1 Flavobacteriales bacterium | reverse complement strand
CAGTCCAGATTGACGCCATAATTCAGGTTATTATTTTTACCATTGCTAAGTTTACGATTTGTCCCGTCTGACCGAACCTGTGATATGTCCTGAATATTATTATTATCCGTAACACTGGCCTGTACACTGGGCAAAATTCCGGCGTAGCCTAAACTTACTCCTTCGGTATCAATATCAAGGTTATTTTTGGCCAGGCGAATCTCATAATTATTTTCCAGAGCAATACGCACCGCCTCTTCTACGGTAAGTAATTCTTGCGCTTGAGCAGACCATAAGCTTCCAACCAAAACGACAAAAAAATGGATAATTTTAAGAATGCTGCAGTTCATTTTCATAGTTTTCCAAGCGGTTCAATTCGGGATTTTGTTTCTTTTCCCGTGACCACATCATATAAATACTCGGGATTATAAATAAGGTAAGAATGAGCGAAAATATGGTGCCACCTATAATTACAACCCCCATACCGATGCGGCTTTCTGAGGCTGCGCCCAAAGAAACAGCGATGGGAAGCGCACCCAGCGCAATAGTGAGACTGGTCATTAAAATAGGGCGTAACCGCGATTCTGAACCTTTCAAAATTGCCTCAAGTTTTGGCGTTCCCTCTTCCCGCAGCTGATTGGCAAATTCCACAATTAGAATACCATTTTTGGTTACCAGACCAATGAGCATAATTGTGCCTATCTGGCTGAAAATATTCCAACTTTGGCCAAAAAGCCACAGTGAAAATAACGCTCCCGCCACCGCCATAGGTACGGTAAGAATAATTATAAATGGATCAATAAAACTTTCAAATTGTGCGGCCAGAATAAGATAAATTAGCAAAAGTGCTAGACCAAAGGCAAAAAGTGTATTTGAACCACTCTCTACAAAGTCTCTAGACTCACCGCCTAGATCTGTGGTAAAGCTCTCGTCAAGTACTTTCTCTCTAATCCGCTCCATTGCGTCAATACCGTCACCGATACTTTTGCCTGGAGCAAGGTTTGCAGAAACAGTGGCAGACATGTACCGATTGTTGTGAAAAAGTTGCGGCGGACTACTGTGTTCTGTGGTATTTACCAGATTATCCAGCTGAATTAAAACGCCATCCTTGTTACGTACAAAAATAGACGTAAGATCTGTGGGGGAATTTCTATCGCTTTTGTCAAACTGACCAAGAACCTGATATTGCTTTCCATTACGTAAAAAATAACCGAAACGTTGCCCACTGAGTGACAGCTGAAGCGTCTGTGCTACATCGCGTACAGAAACACCGAGGCTTTCGGCTTTCTCCCTGTCAATAGTCACATAAAGTTCTGGTTTGTCAAATTTTAGATTGACATCTGTATAGGAAAAAGTGGGATCACTTTCCGCTTCGCGCATAAATTCAGGGATTTTTTCCTGTAGCTTTTGAAAATTAGGCGCTTGGATAATATACTGAATAGGCGGTCCCCCACGGCGATTTACCGAAATGGTGGGCCTTTCTGAAACATTTGATTTTGCTCCTACATACGTGCTCGCCCACTTATTGAGGTCATTTGCTATCTCGTTCTGTGAGCGTTCTCTCTCGCTGGGTTCCACCAGAGCGATATTGGCGCGGCCACTATTAACCGAAGATGATCCAAAACCGGGAGAAGTAAGTACAAGGCTTACTTTCATTTCTGGTACAGAATCGTTGATGAGTTTAGTAATGCCCGTCATATAACGATCCATATAATCGTAGGAAGAACCTTCTGGCGCGGTGGAACTAAGTGTTATAAAACTACGGTCGTCATAAGGGGCGGTCTCCTTTTTGAGAAGCGTGTAAAAAATTCCAATGGCAGCAATACATAAAAACAGCAATGGAAAACTGAGCCATTTCCGTTTCATAAAAGTACGCAGTGAGGATGCATAACCGGTGTTCATCTGCACAAAATACTTTTCGGTCACTTCATAAAATTTACCTCTTTTCTGCTTGCCCGGCTTTATGAGGTAGGCGTTTAGCATGGGAGTAAGTGAAAGCGAAACAAAGGCGGAAATCAGTACTGCGGCACCTAAAACCACCCCAAACTCCCGAAATAATCGACCCACAAAGCCTTCCAAGAAAATTACAGGAAGAAAAACAGCGGCAAGGGTAACGGAAATTGAAATTACAGCAAAGAAAATCTCGTTAGATCCCTTTATTGCCGCTTCAATAGGTGACATTCCCTCCTCTACTTTTTTATAGATAT
>JBBPYO010000019.1:0-2203 GCA_038199845.1 Flavobacteriales bacterium | reverse complement strand
GCAATATTAAAGGGAACACCCAGAAACACATCTGCACTGCGCTGATAAAGTTGGCAAGAAAGTTTCGGTTTATGATTTTCGGTTGCTCCCGGAGCCACATAAAATTGAAAAAATGCGTGACAGGGAGGAAGGGCGACTTTGCCAGCCGTTACATTTTCAGCAAAGCTTTTTGTGGGGTCGGGCAGTACGCTGGGGTTCCAAGCGCTTACGAGCATTCGCCTACTGTTTGGGTTGGTCTTCAACGTCTCAATAACTTCTTTGATCTGGTCGATTTCGTCATTGTTCCAGTTACGCCATTGCCGGCCATATACCGGACCCAGATCACCTTTTTCATCGGCCCATTCATTCCAGATGCGCACACCGTTTTCTTGAAGATATTTTACATTAGTCTCACCTTTTAAAAACCAGAGCAGCTCGTGAATTATAGATTTAAGGTGCAATTTTTTTGTGGTAACCATTGGAAAACCCTTTGATAGGTCAAAGCGCATTTGATATCCAAAAACACTCAATGTTCCAGTTCCCGTCCTATCGCCTTTTTGCGTACCCTGATCGAGTATATGTTTTATTAAGTCGTGATATTGTTTCATTTTAGAGATGAAAATTCAAATTTATATAAGTTCAAAAGTATGAAGATTAATACATTAATCTTATGTCTTGTTATTTAAATGCGAGATAATACAAAAAAAGCATTATGTTTTCTTTAACATTAGGATTATTCTTCTATTTTTACAAAATCAAACATTTGTCGTGAATAAAATTCTTGATTATCCATTTGGTAAAGCATATTGTCATGAACAATACGTTTATTTTGAAAGAGCTTTGAAGCAGGATCTCGACTGCGCTCAAGTCAAAATGCTCATGCAAGATATTGCTGAATATTATAATAAGCGGCAATACGTGTATATCTCCAATCGAAAAATGCGCGCCATCGTAGATCTAAAAGCTTACAAACACGTAAACAATAAACAACTGGTTGCTCTGGCAATCGTAACCGATGATCCCAACCCCGAAGAATATCTTATCAAAGAACAGGAATTATTTAACGGCCCCTTTGCTTTCTTTAAAACCCTTGAACAAGCTATCTCATGGGCAGCAACCTTTGAGCTCGATTAACCGATAATCATTCCCGCGATCGTTGCGGAAAGCAATGATGCAATCGTTCCTCCTATTAAAGCTTTCATTCCAAATTCAGACAAAGTTTTGCGCTGTCCCGGAGCCAGTGATCCTATACCGCCTATCTGTATCCCAATAGATGCAAAATTTGCAAAACCACAAAGCATATAGGTTGCCATGATCACTGATTTCTCATAAGTGAAACTAAGGGCATTTGCCGGATTCTTGAGTTCTGCCAATTGAATATAGCCCACAAATTCACTAGCGGCGAGTTTTACGCCCAGTAGTTGACCCATAAGCATCACATCTTCTGTGGCAACTCCTATCAACCACATCAAAGGAGCAAAAATTGTACCTAGGATGGCTTCAAGAGAAAACGAAGAATATGGGGTATATTCGGCCAAAAGTGCGTTTAAATGGGTCAATTCGCCTATTTTATTGAAGCCATAATTGATCATTGCTATAAAAGCTACAAAGACGAGGAGCATCGCCCCTACATTAGCGGCAAGTTTGAGCCCCTCTGTGGTTCCATTTGCAATTGCATCCAGAATATTTGATCCTATTTTTTCCGAAGAAACATCAACGCGCGAATCAATTTCCTCTTGCTGTGGATACAATATTTTAGAAACCACAATGGCTCCTGGTGCTGCCATAACAGAAGCTGCGAGTAAATGCTTCGCAAATTCCAAACGTAGGGCAGGATCATCACCGCCTAAAAAACCAATATAAGCTGCAAGCACTCCGCCGGCAACCGTAGCCATTCCGCCCACCATGACCAGAAGGATTTCTGACCGGGTCATGCGTTCTAAATAAGCTTTAATCATTAAAGGAGCCTCGGTCTGCCCCAAAAATATATTACCGGCAACCGATAAACTTTCCGCTCCAGAAATATGAAGGAGCTTGCTTAGAAGTGTGGCCAGTCCCTTTACCACAAACTGAACGATACCCAGATAAAAGAGCACCGATGTCAATGCCGAAAAGAAAATTATCGTGGGTAGCACCTGAAATATGAAGATAAATCCAAAACTTTCCACATCCATCATTCCGCCGAGGAGGAATTCGCTTCCGGCGGCGGTAAAATCGAGTATCT
>JBBPYO010000018.1:0-7872 GCA_038199845.1 Flavobacteriales bacterium | reverse complement strand
TATACAGAATACTTCTGCGCAGGTGGATTCTATCTTAAAGGCCAATGCGGTTAACGAAGAATTTGCTGCGAAATTTGGAAAACTGGTCGTTCAGGAGGATAATGGGCGTATGATGCCCGTAAATACTTTTGCGAGCAAGCTCCTACGGAAAATGAGCCGCAAGGACAGCTATAATGGGATGAATGCAGATCAGGTCTTTCATTCTATGATAGAATCGCCAGTATTCTGGTACAACGTGAATTTTATCTATCTGAAACCGGACAATGATAGCATCCGCAGTATCATCGGGATACCTAAAGATCACAAATATGTAAAAGCGATTGATTTCTTTAACGAAAAAGGGGAATTCATTCTAGCTCCTTATCTGCAAAACGCCTATCAGGCTGAGAATAAAAGCAATTTCGACAAAGATTTCATCGATATTTCCGAACGTCTGGGATTATTAGACCGTGCCCTAAGTGGAAAGATTTTAAAGATTTTCCCCATTCCGGATGATGCCAATAATAAGTGGGTCGCTTACCCTGAATTAGGTACGGCCAATTTCAGTGGGATAGATTCCGTTTATACGCGGCAGATTCTTCCCTTGTATTTTAATGCGGTACGGGATGCAAAAGTTGACGGAGATTACAGTCAGGCAGATCAATTTTTAAGTAGTATACGCAGTTTTCAGGAAAAATATGGCAGCGAAGTATTGCCTTCTCAAGATAAGATCGACGCGGAGGTTTATTATAATAAACACGATATATTCACCAAGTTATACTGGATGTATCTGTTGGCTTCTGTTTTCTTAATGGTATTTGTAATTGCCCGTATTTTTAAGGACAATAAATTCTTAAAAAGTATGGTGGGTATTGGCGTGGTCGCAGTAATTGCCCTATTTCTTTTGCATACAACCGGTCTCATCTGGCGATGGTATATTTCTGGGCATGCACCATGGAGTGATGCTTACGAATCTGTACTTTATGTAGGCTGGGCAACGATGTTCTTTGGCTTAGCATTCGGTCGAAAAAGCACTTTAACAATCGCCAGTACGGCCTTTGTTGCTGGCTTTATACTTTGGGGCGCCAGTATGAACTGGATGAACCCTGAAATCGCCAACTTACAGCCCGTACTTGACAGTTATTGGCTTATGATTCACGTTGCAGTTATTGTGGCGAGTTATGGTCCCTTTACGCTGGGCATGGTTTTAGGTCTGGTTTCTTTATTGCTTATGTTGCTCACCACCGAAAAGAACCAAAAAAGAATGAGTTTGAACATTAAGGAAATTACCATAATTACAGAAATGTCACTAACCGTAGGTCTGGTAATGCTTACTATAGGAAACTTTCTTGGAGGACAGTGGGCCAATGAAAGCTGGGGGCGTTACTGGGGATGGGATCCTAAGGAAACTTGGGCTTTGATTAGTATTATGATCTATGCCTTTGTAATTCACATGCGATTAGTACCGGGATTACGTGGGCGCTGGTTCTTTAACCTTATGGCCGTCTTGGCTTATGGAAGTATTATGATGACGTATTTTGGGGTTAACTTCTGGCTTTCCGGTCTGCACAGTTATGCGAGCGGGGATAATGTTCTGAATCTAAATAAAGCAATGCTTATTTTTGGTTCTGTAATTGTTTTTGCACTAATTGCGTATCCTAAATATAAAAAATATTATAAAAAATAGCCCAAATCTGGTTGTTTTGGACTGAAAACTTGTTTAAATAGGTAGTTTTTCAGAACTCAATTTTTTGTTATTCCTGCCTTTTTTAGGCAGGAATTTCATTTTTCAGAGAATTTGGAAAGAGAAATTTTCGCGATTTGATCTACACATTGCGGCTCATGATAATAGGTTAGTTTCGCCTCGAGATTTTAGTTGAAAATTATAAGGGTGCTTTTAAAACTCATGAATTTTTTTGAATATCCGCAAAGTGTCTTACATAGCATGTTAGCCTTACCGAAAAACTATCTATTTTTATATACTCGCCAACGATTTATGACCATTTTAGTCATTTTAGGCGTTTTCCATGTGTGTTGGGCGTTCCGCTACAATCTTTTTGCTCCTTCCGAGCAAAAAGGTTTCCTACCGGTAGGTGCATTCGGATTTACTCCAATCCTTAATGTGAAATTCGTCTTAATTGAATATGATTGGTTTGGATGGGTTTTAAGTTTAAATGGCCATTATAAATATAATGACCTCGAACAATTTATCTTCATTCCTCCTCCAAATAAGTCCTTTTTCAACCATTATTATAGATTTATGACTTGAGTTGGATATACTATAATAAAGTTTTGAAAATTGTCATTTCGAGTGATTTTTGCAAAAAATTGTATTGAGAAAGTTCATTTTCAATCGAAAAAATTATATCTAGATATAAAATTCTTTCAGAATGTCACTTGATCTGACGCATCCTGTTTATCTCGAATTTACGTTTATGACCATTTCCGTATCTGGTAGCTTCCTAACCAAATGAGTGCGCAGTTCTGCAATGCTGAATACTACTTTTAGGATACATAACGATTATGCATTAGTTTTAAACAAAAAAATCCCTACAATATTCATTGCAGGGATTTTTTAGAACAAAAGTGAAAACTATTTACCGCTTCCCACCATATCTTCTGGGCGCACCCATTCATCAAAATTTTCTGCTGTAACGTAACCAGAGTTTACTGCTGCTTCGCGTAACGTGGTTCCGCTCTTATGAGCCAAATTGGCAATTTCTGCGGCTTTGTAATACCCTATTTTAGTATTAAGAGCTGTCACCAACATCAAAGAATTACCTACCAATGCTTTTATGCGCTCTTCATTGGGTTCAATACCTGCGGCACAGTGTTCTTCAAAAGATGCACAAGCATCACCCAATAATCTGGCAGATTCTAAAAAATTTGCCGCCATTACAGGTTTAAAGACATTAAGTTCGAAATGTCCCTGCATACCGCCTACTGTAATTACAGTATCATTACCAATAACCTGAGCACAAACCATGGTTAGCGCCTCGCACTGCGTAGGATTTACTTTACCGGGCATAATACTGGATCCCGGTTCATTTGCGGGAATGTTAAGTTCACCAATGCCGCTTCTAGGTCCAGAAGCCAGCATACGAATGTCATGGGCTATCTTATTGAGCGAAACCGCCAGTTGTTTTAATGCACCGTGTGATTCTACGAGCGCATCATGGGCAGCAAGTGCTTCAAATTTATTATCGGCTGTTTTAAAGGGTAATTGGGTAAACTTGGCTATAAATTCAGCAACACGTTTCGCGTATCCGGGTGGGGTATTTAATCCAGTCCCCACGGCAGTACCGCCCAGCGCCAACTCAGAAAGATGGTCTAATGTATGTTGAAGTGCCTTGATACCGTGATCAAGTTGGGAAACGTAACCGGAAAATTCTTGTCCCAAAGTAAGGGGAGTGGCATCCATAAGGTGAGTGCGTCCTATTTTTACAACTTTGCGAAAAGCTTCCGATTTTTGATTTAAAGTATTTCTAAGTTTGATCACACCAGGTAGTGTGGTTTCCATGATCATTTTATAAGCGGCAATGTGCATTCCCGTGGGGAAAGTATCATTAGAAGATTGCGACTTGTTTACATCATCATTTGGTTGCAGTGTTTTCTCACCCTCACCAATGATTTTGCCGGCCAACTGATGTGCGCGGTTGGCGATTACCTCGTTTACATTCATATTGCTCTGTGTACCAGAGCCGGTTTGCCAGATTACCAGTGGAAATTGCTTGTCATGGTCACCATTTAGGATCTCATCACATACATTGGCAATCATATCCCTTTTTTCAATGGGCAGAACACCAAGTTCACAATTTGTGTAAGCCGCTGCTTTTTTAAGGTAAGCAAAGCCATAAATAATTTCAAGCGGCATGGAAGCGCGCTTTCCTATTTTAAAATTATTACGGGAACGCTCTGTCTGTGCTCCCCACAATTTATCTTTGGACACTTGTACCTCGCCCATGGTATCTTTCTCTATGCGGTATTTCATAATGGATTATTTGGTCTAACAAAAATAGTGGTTTGTACTTAGTATTTTGACCTTAAAATCAGAATTTGTAGCAACTGTAAGCTGATAAAAATCAATCAAAAAGCATTAAAGCACACAAAATTTAATTTTAAACTGTGATTTTAGATTATTAAATTCTAAATTTGTGCAATAAACTTTAGATAGCATGTTTGAATTTGATCAATACCTCGGTTTTATTGCATTTATAACCATTTTGAGCATTGGCTTCTGGTTAATGTTTTTTCTTGTTGGCATTATCCCCTATTGGATAGGCGGTGCATTAACCGAAGAGTTTAAGGAGAGAAAAAAAAGAAAAAAGCTGAATCAGGAATAAATAGGTTGGTAACGATCTAAATCAGCTTAAAACATAAAAAAACCATCCAATTTTGGATGGTTTTTTGTGTTTTTGTACAAATGAATTTTTATCCTTGAATATCGCCATCTCCCTGATCATTACCATTTTCCTCATTTCTCCGCTGTTCTCTTTTCTGTTGATTGAAGCGATAAATGAATGATATAGTTGCCTGGCGTTGTCTCCATTGAAATTCGCTATCTTGAATAAACCGCTCAGTAGTAGTGGTGGAATTTCTTTTCTGGGAATTAAATAAATCCTGAACATTGAGAGATACCGTTGCATTGTCATTAAAGATTTCCTTGCTAAAGGCTAGATCGACTCCATAACGGCCATCAGTTTTTGTTATCGCAGTCTGGTCTGGACCACGATAATAGGCGTTTGTCTGCCAGTCTATTTTGAACGGTAAACTCACTTTAGAACTGAAACGGGCGAAATAACTGTCATTTGTCGTTCCATAATCAACTCCGTTAAATGAACCATCGGTTTTAAACTGAAAGTAGTTAAAACTCCCGTTTAACCGTAGCCAGTCTGCGGGGTTATAAAGTAAGCTAATTTCTGCACCCGTACGATCGTTAGAAGAAAGATTTATAGGTATACTCCTTATGATTTCGATTCCATTGAAAAAAGTTCCAGTTCCCTCTTGCACGCGCTCAAATGAATTGGTCTCGTGCTGATAATATATGGAAGCGTTAACCGTGAACTTTTTAAAACGGTTTAAATATCCCAGATCAAAAGCATTTGAATATGCTGGATTTAAATTTGGATTACCCTGAAAAATATTTGTTCGACTGGAGCGTGATGGAAATGGATTTATAAACCATCCTCGGGGCCGGTTGATTCTTCGGTTGTATCCTAAGGTAACATTCTGCTGAGGGGAAATTTCATAAATAACATTCAACGTAGGAAACAATCCCAAATAATTTTTATTGAAATCAGTATCTATGGGAATTCCATAATAATCGGTCAACTCCTCATCGTTATACCGGGAATCTATTAATCCTTTTAATTGCGTATTCTCAAGCCGAAGACCTAAGAGAAATGAAAAAGAACCGAATTTTGATCCTAATTGGGTATAAAAAGCATTAACATTTTCAGTATAGGTAAATGCGTTGGAAACATAAGGATCTCTTTGCAGTTCGCCAGTTATACTGTCTTGGATGTCAAGGGAGTAATCAGTAACTTCTTCTTTAAAATTACCGCGGTAACCTGCTTCAAACTGAGATTCCTCACCAAATGGTAGCACATAATCAGTCTGGATTAAATATTCATTTTGGGTTTCTTTATTAAAAACGGCTTCAGAAGGAAGAAAAGATGAACCATCTTCGGTCTTATCAAAAATTGCAGTCTCTTTAATAAAAGAAGGCGTTTTTTCATTCTGATATTCATACTGAAGATCCGCGGTAAGTTTTTGGCCACTATCATCTAGATTGTTCGTGTAATTTAATGAAAACTGATAAGTGTCTTCATCCTGATGTTCACTTTCTCTCCTTAAAGTCTGTTGCACAAGCGCACCGTCCTGAAATTTATCAGTGTTGTTTAACGTAAGATCATCATCATTTTCATGCCTATAAAATACGGTACCGGTAAGAGTTGAACTTTCAGTAAGGTAATATTCAAGTCCCAAATTAGTATTCAATCCGCGATTTAAGCGGTTAAAATCCCTATCCTCGGTAACGCGATTATAGGTTCCCTGGTTGTATCGCGTATCAAAACTAGCATTTCCAGGAGAATTTCTATAATTGTATCCAGTGGTATTAAATAGATTAAACTTGCTGGTTCTATAATTGATATTTCCAGTAGCTCCATAACGTTCTGGAATTCCTGCATTAAGGTTTAATGATCCGTTAAAACCCAGCGTTTCTTTCTTTCGTAAAATTATGTTCAGAATTCCAGCAGTACCTTCGGCATCATAACGTGCAGAAGGAGAAGTAATGACTTCTACGCGCTCAATGGCACTTGCAGGTAATTGGCCCAGAACATCTGTTCCGCCAAAACCGGCCATGGCAGAAGGTTTACCATTTATGAGAATACGGACGTTATTATTGCCACGCAAGCTTATTGCCCCTTCCACATCAACAGAAACTGACGGTACATTGTTCAGTGCATCGCTTACTGTTCCTCCAGCTGTGGTAAGATCCTGACCTATGTTATATATTTTTTTATCTAAACGGACATCAACGGTAGTTTTTTCTGCAATTACCGTTACTTCATTGAGGCTATTTGTAGCAAAAGCTAAACTTACCGTGCCCAGATTAAGATTAGTGGTAATCTCACGATTGCTAAAACTTTTCGGACTAAAAGAAATGTATTCTACTTTTATGTCATAATTTCCTTCAGGAACAGAGATATCAAAATTTCCTGAGGGATCTGTAATTCCTCCTGTGACGTTGCCTGGGTCATCTACACTTGTCAAGCTTATCGTGGCATATTCTAATGGTGCTCCACTTTCATTATCTAGCACCTTGCCAGTAATATTGTAACTGTTGCCTTCTTCAGTTTGGGAAAAGGCAATTGATGAACATGCAAGCAGAAGTGCCAGCAGAAATTTAATTTTCATAGTCTTTTTTTTGGTTCCTTAATTTTAGACTCCTGAGACCGCATAGGTTTAATAGGGGATGGGTTAAACTCCTGTTAAATCTCAGATTCTATATTTAAAGTACCTTTTTTATAAGCTCGGGAGGTCTGCCTATAACAGCTTCATTATTGTGAATGACAATTGGTCTTTCTATAAGTTTAGGATTATCTATCATGGCTTGAATGATGGCTTCATCATCCATTTCTTTCTCCTTATAGTTTTCTTTCCAGATCTTCTCATTCTTTCGGACCAGATCTATTGCGGAAATGCCCAACTTCCCAATAATGGCTGCAAGATGAATATAGGAAGGAGGATTTTTAAGATAATTGATAACTTCAAATTCTTTGCCAGACTCTTGTAATATGGCAAGGCCTTCACGGCTTTTTCCGCAGCGCGGGTTGTGGTATATTTTAAGCATAAAATTTTATATTTTAGATATGAGATTTTAGATTTTAGAAGTTGGATGTGAAATGAGCAGTTGGCAATTAACAATAAACCATTAGCAAAAAGCCATAAATATGGTACTGAATTGTTTCCATTATTGGAACATTAAAAAATCATAATTATACTCACTACGACTAAAACTGAGACTGCCCATTGCAACTGTAAACTGAGACTGAGAACTGAGAACTGAGACTGAGAACTGCAACTGCTCACTGCTACTTGGACAAAGGGGATTATAGTTCGTTTTTCTCTTCCTTTTGACCTGACATCATAAGAAACGCCTTTAGAAAAGCGTCTATCTCACCATCTAAAATAGCATCAGTATTACCGGATTCTTCACCGGTGCGCACATCTTTTACCAATTTATAAGGATGAAGAACATAATTGCGGATCTGTGAGCCCCATTCTATACTTTTCTTTTCAGATTCTATCTCATCACGGGCGGCCTGGCGTTTTTTAAGTTCGATCTCATACAACTGTGATTTGAGCATCTTCATGGCTTTCTCGCGG
>JBBPYO010000017.1:0-4503 GCA_038199845.1 Flavobacteriales bacterium | reverse complement strand
TTGAGCGCGGTATTGGCGCTTGGCTTAACATCTTGCAAAGATAAAGGTGAAGCCTCAAATATGGTTAAGAGCGAGAATGTCGAAATGGCAGCCAGTAGGGATGCCCAATCTTCAGAATTGCCGGTTATGGAATTTGATGAATCAGAATTTGATTTCGGAAAAATCGCTCGTGGTACTAATGTAGAGCACGTTTTTAAATTTAAAAATACCGGTGATGCACCTTTGGTTATCGTTTCTGCCACAAGTAGCTGTGGTTGTACGATCCCAACGTATTCAGACAAGCCTGTTGCACCGGGAGAAACAGGAGAGCTCTTAGTAAAATACAACGGGAGCGGTTTAAATGAAGTAACCAAGATTGTTACCATCACCGCAAATACTCAAAATGGATCTGAGCAATTAAAAATCAAAGCTTTTGTAGAGCCTGCTAATACAACAGGAGCAAAAAGCTAAAAGTCAATTATGGATAATATAACGCAATTTTTACCTATACTTTTAATGGTAGTGGTCGTCTATCTTTTTATGATTCGCCCACAAATGCAAAGGCAAAAAAAAGAAAAGAAGTTTGCACAAGAGTTGAAGCGCGGTGATCGTGTGGTGACTAAATCTGGTCTGCATGGGAAGATTCTCGATTTAAACGATGATGGAACCTGCATTTTAGAATCAGGCGCCGGGAAGTTGAAATTTGAACGTTCTGCTCTTTCTTTGGAAATGAGCCAGAAATTGAATGCTCCTGCAGTAATTGCAAAAAAATAAAATTATTATTCAATAATGAACATTAAAAAATCCGTGTTTTTACACGGATTTTTTTAGTTTATTAAGGTGATTTCTGAATAGTTATCGGACTTATAAGTGCTAAACGGTTTGCAATGGTAACATTGTAAGTAGTTTTTTGAAATGTCAACTTGAGCTTAGCGACTTTGCTCAGAATAAATTAAAGTCGATGGGTCATAAGGTCTCAAATTGACGCGGCCTGACAACTAATTGATTATTTATAGTAATCCATCATTTTCAATATTGAGCAGAAGCAGACTTTATATTTGGCCTTCTTCAGCTTGTTTTGCTGCTAGCTCCGCAATTTTGATTATGACTTCGGTCGCCTTTACCATACTTTCCGCAGGTACATATTCATATCGTCCATGAAAGTTATGTCCACCAGCAAAAATATTGGGGCAGGGAAGACCCATAAAAGATAATTGTGATCCATCAGTGCCACCGCGTATGGGTTTTATAATGGGTTTTACGCCCACTTGCTTCATAGCTTCTTCAGCGAGATCTACAATATGCATGACGGGTTCAATTTTCTCCCGCATATTCTTATACTGATCTTTGATCTCTATTACGATTATTTTTTCTCCGTACTGTGTGTTTATTTCTTCTGCCAGATTGTGCATAAAGTCTTTACGCGCATTAAAATGAGTAGCATCGTGGTCCCTGATGATATAATCCAGTTGGGTTTCTTCCACATCGCCACGTATTCCATTCAAATGGAAAAAACCTTCGCGATCGCTAGTATGCTCTGGTGTTTCCATACGGGGCAGTGAATTGATAAAATCTTGCGCAATGTAAAGACTGTTGCGCATCTTGCCCTTAGCATAACCGGGATGCACGCTTTTACCTTGAATGGTGACTATTGCAGCAGCAGCGTTGAAATTTTCATATTCGAGTTCGCCTATTGTACTTCCGTCCATAGTGTAGGCCCATGCTGCACCAAATTTTTCAACGTCAAACTTATGCGCACCACGACCTATTTCCTCATCCGGAGTGAAACCGATTTTTAAGGGACCATGTTTAATTTGGGGATTATTGATAAGATAAGTGATTGCTTCCATTATTTCTGTAAGTCCCGCCTTATCGTCTGCGCCCAGCAGGGTAGTACCATCTGTGGTAATTAAAGTTTGGCCTTTATAATTTAAAAGTTCCTCAAATTCAGAAGGGCGCAGAAGAATGTTCTTTTCGGCATTAAGAATAATATCTTTACCGTTGTAATCATCTATACGCTTTGGTTTAACTTGGCTTCCGCTAAAATCTGGCGTAGTATCAAAATGTGCTATAAAACCGATTGCCGGTACAGCATGCATTACATTAGAGTTGAGGCTGGCCATCACATAGCCGTTATCGTCTAGAGTTACATTGTCCAGGCCCAGTTCTTGTAGTTGTTTTGCCAGAAGTCGTGCAAGGTCCCATTGCTTTAATGTACTTGGCGTTTCTTTACTTTCAGGATTACTTTGCGTATCAATTTTGACATAGGTAAAAAACCGGTCAATAAGTTTATTTTTATCGATCATAAGCTGTTTTTGTAAGCCCGCAAAATTAGCGGAATATAGATTGAAAGCCAAAGAATATTGATAGTGTTGAGAAAAAAAAGCAACACTATTGAGTTATTAAGTAATTTTGCATCATAATAAAATATATGTATAAAATTTTTTTACGTCCTATACTTTTTAAATTCGATCCTGAGAAAGTGCATCATTTTAGTTTTAAAATGATCAAATTGGCTCATATTTTAGGTTTGGGAAATATGATAAAAAGTATATATAATGTGGAGGATAAAAAACTGGAGCGGGAAGTTTTCGGATTGAAGTTTAAAAATCCAGTGGGCCTGGCAGCGGGCTTCGATAAAGATGCCAAGCTTTTTAATGAATTGGCAAATTTTGGTTTTGGCTTTATTGAAATAGGAACTTTAACGCCAAAAGCCCAAATCGGAAATCCTAAAAAGCGTCTTTTTCGGTTGAAGAAAGATTCAGCTATTATCAACCGAATGGGTTTTAACAACGGGGGAGTAAACGACGCAGTAAAACGTCTTAAAAAGAATAAGAATGTATTAATAGGCGGCAATATTGGTAAGAATAAGACTACATCAAATGAGGATGCTGCTTCCGATTATTTATACAGTTTTGAAGCGCTTTTTGATCATGTTGATTATTTTGTGGTGAATGTAAGTTCTCCAAATACACCAAATCTGCGCGCACTCCAAGAAAAGGAACCTTTAAAACAACTCCTTAATGCGCTGATGGAAAGAAATAGGGCAAAAAATCAAAAAGCCAAACCTATTTTGTTGAAAATCGCTCCAGACCTCAGTAATGAACAATTGCTAGATATTATTGAGATTGTTGAAAATACCGGGATTGCCGGAGTTATTGCAGCAAACACCACGCTTTCCAGGGCTGGTTTAGAAAGTATAGAAAAAACCGAGCAGGGTGGCCTGAGTGGTAAACCTCTTAAGGGACGGGCCACAGAGGTTATTAGATTTCTCGCTACTCATAGTATTACTAAATTTCCTATCATTGGCGTAGGAGGAATTCACAGTGCCGAAGATGCAATGGAAAAGTTGGACGCAGGAGCATCGCTTGTACAATTGTATACCGGATTTATTTACGAAGGGCCGGCCTTAGTTCACAAAATTAATAAACATCTGTTAAAGAGCACGCTGTAAAATCTTTTTTGGTCGACAAAACAAGTACTTTTGACCGACTTTTTATATTTAGCACTAATTTTATGCTTAAACAGCACCAATCGGGAAATTATCTTAGCAGCTTGAGAAAGCGCTGCTCCCTATTTTTATTGTTGTTTCTAAGCATCACTCCAAAGTTACAGGCACAGTCTAAACTTTTAGATTCTTTAAAAACCGTAGTATCCCATATCAAGGAAGATACTTTAAAAATCGATCTTTATAATGCCATCGCGCTTGAATATATTTATAGAAAACCAGACTCTGCTCTCTTTTATATAGATAGTCTTAGAATTATTGGGGACCGGTATAAAAATTTAAAGGCGCTTGCAATGGCCAGCAATCGGGAAGGGGTTTACCACATGGCGACGGGAGAATATCCTATCGCTGTCGCTTCACTTTCTGAAGCACGGCAGTATTATAGCATTCTAAATGACACAATAGGGCTCGCGGGTGTTTATAATAATCTTGGGGCCAATGACTTTTATATGAAAGATTATACAAGTAGTCTTTCAAATTACAAAATAGGTCTGAGCAAACTTGATCGCTTTAGAAATCCTGAAATTTATTCCACTTTTGTGGCAAATCTAAGTGAAGTCTATCGCGAAATGAATAAAATAGACAGCGCTTTTGTCTATGCAGAGCAGGGCATTGAGATGGCAAAAAGGTTAGATGACCGTCGTCTCTCCATATCTTATTTTAATATGGGCGCTGCGCGTTTTAAAGAAAAACGTTATCCCGAAGCTTTGAATTATCTCAATCAGGCATTAGGCTACGACCGGATCCCTTTGCAATATGAACTACAGTCCAAAATTTATAAAGTGGGTTCATTAGTGGCGCTAGATAGACTTGGAGAGGCGAAAGTACAGCTGGAAGGCCTAGAAGAAAAAGCAGTGGAATCTAAAGATAAGGCCGTTCTAATGCAGCTCTATCAAGTGAAAAGAGATTTTTATCAGAATAATGCGCATTTTGAAGAAGCTTTGCTGTATGCAAAGAAATATCAGGAATTAAGTGCAGAAATTCATAGTCTTGATCAAACTAAAATTAGGGAAAAT
>JBBPYO010000016.1:0-5815 GCA_038199845.1 Flavobacteriales bacterium | reverse complement strand
TAGCTTTAAAAGTGATTTGTTTCGGATCACGCCAGGCATATTCTTCAAAAGCATTGCTTTGGCCATGTGTTAATTGGATAGCTTCGGAATTTACCCTGGTTTTCTTGAGATATAGTTCCCAGGGTTTGTTGCTGTAAGAATACAGAATGGCCATATATTTCTCATCGGGAGAAAGATGAACTTCGTTGTTCCCTTCCATTGTAGTGAGTTTTTCCATTGTGCCTCCCATGACAGGCATTTTATAAAAATGGCGTTCACCGGGGCCAACTTCCGAAGTGGTGAGAAACCAAGATTTTTTATCGTTGGACAAAAACGGGTCAAAAACCTCAAAATCGCCCGAAATGAGGTCTTTTTTGGTTCCATTTTCACTATTTAAAAGATATAAATGCGAATAGCCACTCGCTTCAGATTGAAAATAAATGTGTTTATTATCAGGAAGCCAGCCCATAGTGCCTCCGCTATATGCCCAGCCAATTCCGGGGCCGGCAATCCAAGCCTCGTCGCGCTGGCGATCAAGGGATTTTAGGCTTCCGTTTTCTAAATTGATTTCGGCAATCCAGCGGTCTTTATTGTCCTTAGAGCGGACATTTACCATTGCTTTTTCGCCGTCTGGCGAAAAATAAGCGTTTGAAAGTATAACCTCGCGCACTTCTTTTTTCCATTCTTTATAGGGATAATCTTTAATATAATCAGGCTGGTCTTTAATGCCGGGCAGTGAGTCGGTTTTGACCATATAAACAGTGTCTTGTTTCACATTGTAAATGGCCAGTGCTACTTCGGTTTCTTCATCGCCTACTTTTGTACGGGCACTGATGTCTGTCGTGTAGCCCGAAGCATCCACATAATTAGGCACTTCGGTGGCTTTTCCGCGTTCGCGGGTGATTAGGTTGAAGGTAATGAAATCGCCATTTGCGGAAACTTCCAGATTGTTAAGCGTACGTTCATCAAGGTAAAACGCGTAAGGTTTTTTTCCGTTAAGTAAATTGTTATAAGCTTCGGTTTTATCTTCATCTTCTTCGCGCCCGTGCACCACCTGGAGCAGTTCGAGATTTTCATCCTTCAACCATTTGTCTTTTTCAGATTGTTTATCTTTATCAGCAGGTACTTTTCCCTCGTGGATGTTGGTAAGTTTATGCAGATTTCCTTTCTCTAGATCATAACGATAGGCATTATTTGCATAGGTAAAGGTAATTTTGTTTTCATCAAGCATAAAATTGGGATCCTGAATGGCCGAATCCAACGCTATTAATTCTTTCTTAGTGTCTTTTTTGACATCATAGATATAAAGAACACCATCCTCGGTGATTAATTTTTCAGTTTTATCGCTATTAAATGATCCATAGGAAGAGATTTTATTTCTCTTTTCGGGTAAGCTTACCTTTTCGATTTTATCCTGATTGTTAACACTTATTTTATAGAGCGAGTCTATTGGATTTTGCTCGGGATTATAATCAAAATAAATGTTTTCACTCTGAAGTCCCCACTCAATATTGGAAGGAAAAGTTCCTATCCATTGTGGGTTTTGCATGATTTTTTCTACGGAAAGCGGACTGGTCTGTGCAATGCCATTTTCAGCTAAAAACAGCGTGAGAAGAATGCTGAACAAATTAAAGATCGAGAATGTTTTAAGAAACATAAAAATGGTGGTTGAATTTATTTAACGAAAAAGCAAGATACTTAAATTTGCGGGTTATAATTAGGGTAAAAACAGCGAAAAACATATGGAACATAGAATAAATTACACCGTTTTCTAATAGCTCGGATAAAACTACTTTCGTTAATGCGGTTATTATAAAAATTGTTTCAGTAAAAAATCAATTTATTGTTTTCTGATTAAAATTGACTAAAATCACTGTAAATTCGGTTAAAAATCATTAAAAACAGACCGTCAATTAAAAATTATTGGTAAAAGAATATCACCTGCCGATGGATTTAAAAGTTATGGATCTAGCCAAAATTGCATAACTCTATAAAAGTTATGTCGCAAGATTGCAGTCTTGGATCGGAATTGCGAAGTCATAAAACCTTAACATATGTTCAGATCAATTTTGGCAATCCGCTTAAGTTTGAGAGAAAATCAGTGATATTTATAAGGTAATACAAGAGCACAGTTTTTAAGTTCTAATACATATATTAAGACTATCTATAATTTAAAAAAAATGAAAAATTCCTGATTATTTTATGCAACCATGTGATATACATTCCTATTTTAATCTCCTTTGTTTCATGTTAAAAAATTAAGAAAACCTTTATTTTTCGAGATTTTTCAAATATTGATATTTTATAAAAATATTTTTATTTTTATTCTAAAATAAATAGTTCTATAATATTATCGATAGATAAGTATCATATTCTCATTATTAAGCGTATAAAGTACTCTTATTAATTATTGCAATTAATTTTATTATTGAATAATATTTTGTTAATATTGATCTGTGCTTCCAATGATGATTCACTGTAAAATTGTTTGAATTTTTTTACAATATAGAATTTCAATTATACTTAACATTAACTTTATTATGAGAAAAAATTACAATTTAAGAAAATCCGCTTTCGGTTTTCCCATTTTAAGAATGGGTTTTTTTTCGATACTTCTAGGGCTGGGAGTTCCCGCAACGGCAACCAATATAAAAATTCCTTTAAGTGTTGTGCCAGCTGCTCTGGTGCAAACTACTGTTACAGGTACAGTCACAGATGCAAATGGCCTGCCTTTACCTGGCACCAGTGTGCTCGTGGAAGGCACCAATACTGGTGCGCAGACTGACTTTGACGGTAATTATTCCATAGATGCTGCTGCAGATGCCACACTTATTTTTAGTTATGTGGGTTTTGCTACTCAGGAAATTGCAATAGACGGGAGAACGGCCATAAATGTTACTTTAGAAGAAGATGCAGGCCAACTAGATGAAGTGGTTGTAGTGGGTTATGGCACACAACGCAAACAGGATCTTACCGGTGCAATATCCGTTGTAAAGGTAGATGAACTCATACAGCAGCCTTCAGCACAGATTACCAGTCAATTACAGGGGAGGGTTTCGGGTGTTACCATCACAGGTGGTGGCCAGCCTGGTCAAGCGCCTCAGATTAAAATTAGGGGTGCAAGTACTTTTGGAAACAACAGCCCGCTCTATGTGGTGGATGGTATTCCAACCGAAACGATTCAGGACATTAACCCGAACGACATAGAGAGTTTGCAAGTACTTAAAGATGCTGCTTCGGCATCAATATATGGTTCTAGGGCAGCAAATGGGGTTGTTATTCTGACTACCAAAAAAGGAAAGGGAAAGATGAAGGTTGCCTATGATACTTATTATGGTATGCAACTCGTTCAAAAAGGTAATCCATGGGATATTTTATCCCCTCAAGAACAGGCTGAACTTACATTTATGGCGGAGCGTAATACAAATCCCGGAGTAGCTGTAAACCACAGTCAATACGGTAATGGGCAAAACCCCGTGCTTCCTAATTACATAGCACCCGTGGGAGCGAACACCGTAGATGAATCCCTTTACAACGTTGATCCCCTATATACAGATCCCAATGCGCTGAATAATTTTACTCGTATTGTACGTGCGAACAAACAGGGGACCAATTGGTTTCAGGAGATTTTTGACCCAGCAAGTATTACGAGCCACAACGTCTCGGTAAGTAACGGTACCGAAAAGGGAAGTTATTTTTTATCGCTCAACTATTTCAATCAGCAAGGTACCATTGAGAACACCTACCTTAAACGTTACACGGTGCGTGCCAATGGTACATATAATATTAATGATCACATACGTGTAGGGCAGAACTTCAGTTTTACGGTAAGGGACAATCCTCAAATTGACGCTCTTACAGAAGGCAGCACCATCGGTATGGCTTTTAGGGAGCTGCCCATAATTCCCGTTAATGATATAAGGGGAAATTATGCGGGTTCTTTTGGTTCAGATTTAGGGAATGCAAGAAATCCCGTTGCCATTGCACAGCGTAAAGTGAACGACAGGGGAATATCTAACAGGTTTTTTGGTAATGTCTTTGCAGAGGTGGATTTTGCAGATAATTTCACATTTAGGACAAGTTATGGTGGGCAGTATTTTTCAAATAGCTTTAATTTCTTTCAGTTTCCAGAATATGAAAACGCAGAAAACAATAACGTAAATAAATATACCGAAGCTGCTCAGACCAATT
Organism: Flavobacteriales bacterium; assembly: GCA_038199845.1. Classification (GTDB taxonomy): domain Bacteria; phylum Bacteroidota; class Bacteroidia; order Flavobacteriales; family Flavobacteriaceae; genus Leeuwenhoekiella. Next base: position 1,645 of record JBBPYO010000016.1, on the reverse strand, counting down.
ACAACTGGACCTGGACGAATACGGTACAATACAAAAATGTTTTTGCAGACAAGCACAACCTTACTGCACTTATAGGAACAGAAGCTTATCAGAATCGTGGCAGGGAAGTGGGTGGCTCAAGACAGGGTTACTTCTCCTTTAATCCTGATTATGTCACTTTAGAAACGGGTGCTGGTGTACAGACCAATTACAGCTTCAAATATGCAGACGCCTTATCTTCAATCTTTGGCCGCGTCGATTATAATTTCGACGATCGCTATTTATTAAGCGCTACAATACGTAGAGATGGTAGTACACGATTCTTGAACGAGCAGTTTGGTTGGTTTCCTGCAGCATCAGTTGGGTGGAATATCATGAACGAAACGTTTATGCCAGAAATAAGCTGGTTGAACGACCTTAAAGTGCGTGGTGGTTATGGTGTGCGCGGTAACCAGATCAACGTGGAACCTCCCAATGCCTTTACAACCTTTGGTGGGGATCGTCTTAATTCTTATTATGATATTTCAGGCAGTAATGGTACAATAATTGAAGGCTTTAGACAGACCAGAATAGGTAACCCGGATGCAAAATGGGAGCGGGATGCAGATTCAAACTTTGGTTTAGATGTTGCTTTGTTTAACAGCACCGTTCAGTTAAGTGCAGATTATTATAGAAAGGATATTACAGACCTACTTTATAACCCAGCTTTAGCTGCGACCGAAGGAACTGCAACTCAGCCTTATGCTAACGTGGCACAGATGAGAAATACCGGGTTCGATATAGACCTTTCAACCTACTTCAACCTTACTGATGATCTACGATTAAATACGTCTATCACATTCACCAGTTATGACAATGAGATCTTAAAAGTTTCAAATGGTAGATCATTCTTTGATGCTGAAGGGAGACGATTTAATGGTAGTAATATTATTAGGAATGCAGAGGGACATTCTCTGAGTCAGTTTTTTGGGTATCAGACGGAAGGTTTCTGGGATTCTCAAGCAGAGATTGACCAAGCTAACGCAGCAGCAATTGCCGCTACAGGAAATAACAACGCAACGTATCAATCTGACGTTGCAGTAGGTAGATTCCGTTATGCAGATACAAACGGCGACAACCAGATCACCGATGAAGACCGTACCTTTTTAGGGGATCCCAATCCAGATTTTACATACGGTCTTAATATAGAGGTAATGTATAAAAATTGGGATTTCAGTATGTTCCTGTACGGTTCTCAAGGAAATGATATTTGGAACCAGGTAAAATGGTGGACGGATTTCTATAGTTCATTTATAGGCGCCAAAAGCAATACAGCTCTTTACGACTCTTGGACGCCTCAGAATTTAAATGCTTCTGCGCCCATACAACAGACCACTGGATCTTTTAGTCTTGCTGATGTGCCCAACTCCTATTTTGTGGAAAATGGTTCCTACCTGCGCGCTAAACAAATACAGCTTGGATATTCATTGCCCGGTGATATGTTAGAGAAAATGAGCATTTCAAAATTGCGTATTTATGCACAGATGGCTAATGCCTTTACTATTACTTCTTATTCAGGTATTGACCCTGAAATCGCTGGTGGTGGCTCAACAAATACAGGTATTGATGAAGGTGCATATCCTAATCAAAAGCAATTGATTTTAGGCGTCAATGTTGCATTTTAATC
>JBBPYO010000015.1:0-5864 GCA_038199845.1 Flavobacteriales bacterium | reverse complement strand
TTTGAATGTATGAAATATGTTCCCGATAAATATATAGGTTGGGATATCGCCATTTCACCTAATGGTCCAATACTTATAGAGGGTAATGGCTCCCCAGTTTTGGTGGAACATCCTTTTGGATTTAAAGAAAGTGCTACAGGACAGCAAATAATAAAAGAATTATATTCCAAATGAGCAGGCTAAACATCTTTTTAAAAGACAAAAACAAAAAAGGTTTTTTCAAACTTCTTTATGAGCTCGCCCATTTTTCATGGGTTAAGAAAGAACTTCCTCAGGTCTATATAGGAAAACGGCTCTACAGAAAAGAAATTGAAAACTATCTAGATTATTTGAGCAGTAAGGAAATAGACAAGATCACCAATTCAAAAACGCTTCATGAGCCGTTATATTCCGGTATTCTAAGGAATAAATTGTTCTTTGCCTATCATTTGGATCATCTTCATATTTCTACGCCTGAATTGTTAGGATATAACTTTGCCAATTTTTTTGTACTTAATGGAATAAAAACGAACATTTTAAATACAGAAACTGCATATTCCTTTTTTAAAAACTTCCTCGAGGTAAATAATTTACAGTCCATTTTTATAAAGCCGTTAGACGATAATGGTGGAAAAGGTTGTCATTTATTGACAATGGACAACCTAAAGAAAAAACTGGAGGAACAGGGTGTTTCATTACTAAACGGAAATTTTATTTATCAAAAAGTTGTAAATCAACATGCTGCCATAAATCAAATATACAGCCATAGCATCAACACTATACGCTTTACAACTTTTATGGATATCCAAGGAAAAACACATATCTTGTCTGCTATGATGCGTTTTGGAAATAATGGAAGTGTAGTTGATAATTCAAGCTCTGGAGGTTTTTATGTGAATGTTGATTTAGAAAACGGCCAGTTAAAAGGAAAAGGTAACCAGGCAATGAAACATGGTGGTAATATTTTTGAAACTCATCCTGAAACGGGATTTAAATTAAACGGTTTCAAAATTCCATATTATGACGAGGCATGTATTCTTATTGAACAGGTAAATCAAAGCATTCCTGAACGTATTGTAGGTTGGGACATTGCAATCGCTACAAATGGACCCGTACTCATTGAAGGTAATGATAATAATTCATGGTTTGGTGTGGACATTGCCCACGGCGGATTGCTAAAAAATCCATTGTTGAAGGAAATATTAGAGGAAGCATAAGATGTTGACGGTTATTATTATATTTGATTGATACTGATAGTAGATTTAAAAAACTGTCCCTGGTTTAGAGAAAGCAAAAAATAAGCACTGAAACAATTTTATGAAAATACTTTATTTTTTATACCTTTTAAAATCCACCGAATATCCAAAATTTTGGGAATATGTTTCATTTGTATCACAGCAAAAGAAACAATCTAAAGGCCAAACTTTATATAAGGTACTTCGGAGCTTTGCAAAACACAATACTGCCTTTCTCGATTATTTTTATCTTGAATTCTATAATAAATCCGATGAGGAAGTTAACAACTATGCCAGTACGTTACTTATGCATAAATTTCATAAAGAGCTCAATGGTAAAGATTTTATTAAATATTTTAGAAATAAAAAACTCTTCTACCAGCGGTTCGCCAGTTATATTAAACACGCTTATTTTATACCGGAAGACAAGACTGTAGAAGATTTTAAAAATTGGTTGCAAGAAAAATATCCGCAGGCAATAATGGCGAAAAAAAGTAGTGGTCAAGCGGGACTGGGAATAGAAAAATTTATTATAACGAAGCAGGATGATCAATATTTTGTGGGTGATAGAAACTTGGAACAATTTTTTGTTTATGCAAAGAAACAGGGATATGATCTTTTAGACACCTATATAAAACAGCATCCCGCAATTCAAGCAATCTCACCAGATGCGCTTAGTACCATTCGTGTAATAAGCGTTTTAAGCCCTCAGGGAACTGTAACTATATTGGCAGCTATGATTCGCATGAGCACTGGTAGTTTTGTAGATAATTTTCACAAAGGAGGTGTTTCGGCGGCAGTAGATCTAGAAACCGGTAAACTTTTAGCCCCTATGCTTTTTCAAAACCCGCAGAAATCTAGAACTTTGACAGCTCATCCTGTTACCGGCAAAGAAGTGATAGGTTTTATAATTCCATTTTGGGATCAAGTGTTACCTATGATCGAACAAGCGGCCCTAGTTGTGCCTCAAGTAAAAACTGTAGGCTGGGATGTTATTATAACCGCCCAGGGTCCATCATTATTAGAGGGAAATGACAACTGGGATAAAACCCATTATGAGAAAGTAAAGAATCATGGTTTAAAAAACCAAATCGATACTTTTCTAGCTGAAAATAAAAATTAGTAAAAACGATTATATTAGCTATTTGAGAACTAAATTGCTAATATCGAAATTTGGAATAGTTGCATGATAAAAAATTAATTATTATTGAGGTTTGTTAAGAATATTAAGTAATTATCTTTATTCTTGTTTTGATTCTATAATACATGAGAATTGACATCCTTGACATGCAAAAACAAATAAAAATATAACAGATCAACTTTCAACTAAAATGAAAAAATGTGTCATTGTAGGAGCTGGAACTTATGGTCAGGTCTACGTAAAATATTTAAGCGAAGTTTATGATGTGCAGGGATTTTTTGACAGTAATCCAAGTTTACATAATACTGTCATAAATGGGTATCCTGTTTTAGGGTGTGTAAGTGAAATTCCTGTCTATATGGATACGCACCAGGACACAGCCATTTTTGTTCCTTTGGGAGATAACAAACGCCGTGTGCAATTATTGCAATTATTTGAAAAAAACGGCTACGACCTACCTTCTTTTATTCATAAAACTGTGCATTTGCACGATAACGTTATCGTGGGCAAATCCGTGTATATACTACCTTCTTCTAATGTTATGCCCTATACCGTTATAGGAGATTACACCATGATCAGTATGGGAGTTAATATTGCACATCACGTTGCAATTTCGGAGGGATGCTTTTTTTCTCAAGGCTGTAATATAGGAGCATCTATAAATATTTCCAAAAAAGTTTATTTTGGGATGGCTGCCGCAGTAATGACAGGGGTTGAATCTATAGGAAAAGGTGCACTTATAGGCGTGGGAGCTGTAGTTATACGTAATGTTCCACCAAAAGCAGTAATAGTTGGCAACCCCGGAAAAGTGCTTAAATACACATCTGATAAACGGTTGAAAACCAAATAAAAAAGGCTAAGCATTACGCCTAACCTTAAATTATATAAAATAAATATCTTTTTATTGCCCTTCACCGGCCTGTTTTTTGGCTTCTTCTTTCATCTGTTGATTAGGAACGATTGCAAGCGTTACTCTTCTGTTCTTAGAACGTCCTTCTGAAGTAGTGTTGTCATACTTGGGCTGCTCTTCACCATACCATTGCGTAGTAAAACGTCCTGCGGAAAGACCCTGTTGTCCTAAATATTCTGTGACAGCCTCAGCCCTATTTTTGGAAAGCGTCATGTTATAATTTGCCGCGCCAGTATTATCAGTATGACCAACAACCAAAATATTGGTTTGTGGATATTCCTTCATAACCGTAGCAAGACCATTGAGTGTTTCTTCCGAAGTGTTGTTGATATTGTATTTTTCGGTGGCAAAATATACTCCACTGTTTTCATCAAAGTTTACTACGATGCCGTCATCTATACGCTCCACTTCAGCACCTGGGATTTCTTCCTCGATGCGTTTTGCTTGCTTATCCATTTTATTACCAAGAATATTACCCGCTGCACCACCAACGACGCCACCTATAATTGCTCCCAGTTCGCCATTGCCGCCGCCACCAACATTATTACCAATGACCGCCCCCAATATTGCTCCACCGGCAGATCCAATGACAGTTCCTTTTTGCTGACTATTTGCATTTTTTACTGCCTCGCAGCCAGTCATTAGAATCATTGCCAATGCAAATGGCAGTATTTTTTTAGCTATTTTCATCATGTTGTAATGTTATAAAATTATTAATCTGAGATTTTAGTAAAATTCATAAAGATTGTAAAAGGTTTTCCGTCAACTTGAAGGGTTTGTGTAAACCGCAAAGAATCATCAGAAAGATAATCAAGTGAAAGCCTATACCCTTTATTATTCATGGTAGACTTCATTTTTTCATCTGTAGGTTTTAGCAAGATATCATAGCTTGTCGCATTTTTAATATCTGGAATTGTCCAGACAAAATAACGTTTGCCATAAGAACAATCAGTTCCTGTAATTTCATAATTCCCAAAATTATTATTAGGTATAAAACGCCAAGTGCTGCCTACAAAACATTCTGAGGACGCATCGTCAAACAATGTTACGTCATAAACTCCATTGGCTTCGCCATAATTGATATTATCTAAATTCCATGTGCCTTTAAGTGTCTTTTTGGATTCCTTTACCACTTTACTTGGGCCGCAGGAAATAATTACCATCGCCGCCAGCATTAAAAAAAGTGCTTTTCTCATTTGTTTTGGATTGAGGTGAAACTGAAAATTGTTTATTTGAATAATCTAGAAAGAAGACTTATCAAGAATAGTACTATAAAAATAAAAAAGAGAATTTTAGCAATATCTTCTGCGCCAGATGCGATTCCGCCAAAACCGAAGATGGCTGCGATTATTGCTACTATTACAAATATAAGTGTCCAGCGAAGCATATATATAAATTTTGGTTAGTAATGCTAAAATATTAGGAGCGATGAAATTTAATGTAATTGTTAATAGTGTTTAACTTCAAAATGTTAAAAAAAGTTAAGTAAATGCTTTAAAAATACCAATTTCTATGTCTTTTCATCCGTTTTTAATCATTTTCAGCCGTTTTTTACAGTTATAAATGTTTTTGGACGTTTTCTTGCGGGTTGGGCTTTCCTTCGCATTCTTTTTGTTCGTGCCTCACAAAAAGGCTTCCTCTCGGCAGGGACAGATTGGTCCACTGCAATCCCTAACGCAAATTTTAGTTTTTTATAAATAGTTCCGATTTATATCCAAATTAAGTCATTTTTTGACTGTTCTAGGTGGCTTTCTTGGCATTTTTCTGCCAGATTAAAGACAAATGGATGTAGTGACGAAATAGGATATTGGAAAGCGATAACGATCAAAACTAATATATAGGACTTAAAATGAATTTAAATCTTTATGTTTATCCTTTTAGGCTTCTAAACACGACTTGGGATTAGACTTAAAAGAAAATGTTCCTAATCTCAAAATAATTGATTGTCAATATCTTAAATGCTATCGATTTTTAAACTTCCTTTTCCACAGGCCCTAAAAGGAAAGAAGTCGAAAATAGTTTTGGTTACCTTCAGAGTTAGGGTAGAATAGGACGATTTCAGATAAAAATGGCAATCTTGATTAAAAAAAACCGTTTTTATCTGCGAGTTAAATGGATAAACTTAAAAATAGAAATATACTTAATTCATAGGTCTATGTCTTATTCGACGATATGGTACTTTAACGTAATAACACTGAATTATTAATAAGCCGCCAATGCCTCTACCTCTTCTTTTAATTTATTTTTAACCAGATAATTATCTTCCAGATTTTTAGCAAATGGAATGGGCGTGTCCAAACTTGCAAGACGTTTTACTGGTGCATCCAGATATTGAAAACATTCTTCACCAATTCGCGCGGCGAGATCTGATATAAAACTGCCGGTCAGATTATCTTCGGTGAGCAAAATAACCTTTCCGGTTTTTAGAACGGTTTTTTTCACCGCATCCCAATCGAGCGGCACCAATGTACGTAAATCAAGAAGCTCAATGGAAATCAATGGCAATTGCGCAATGACCTCAAGCGCCCAGTGCACGGGTGCACCATACGTGATAATGCTCAGCTGACTTCCGACATTCAAAATCGCTGCTTTTCCCAGC
>JBBPYO010000014.1:0-7229 GCA_038199845.1 Flavobacteriales bacterium | reverse complement strand
CCTTCATTGTAATAATCTATTTTTTCTTCATCGTCTATGCTCTTGAAAACGTTTAAATTGTCACTAATAGTAGGTGCGTATGTTTGTGAAAGAAATCTATAGGGATCATTAATGTCATCGCTATCTACATAAGCATCGGCGCCCATAAGATCTACTAATCTGCGGTAATGAAAGCCGGTATATGTTCTTAAATCAATACCGAAATCAAGTGTTAGACGATCAGTGAGTAAAGTTTCAAAATTGGAAATCACACCATACCAGTTGTGCGAATTTACAGAAGAGCGTTGAGAGATTCCATTTTCAGGGCCCCTTGTGAAGCCTCCCTCATCATCTGCAAAGATTGATCCGCTATTATTTCCATTAACATAAAGACCACGGAAAGCGGCGTCATCACCCCCAGTATATGTCTGACGCTGACCACCCAACGCTGCTTGACCTGAGTTATAGGCAACAATAGCATCCATAGGCACAAGACCATTGTTTACTTTAGGGAGTGAGAAAGATTGATCACCATTCGCACGGCCTATAGAACCTACAGAACCACCACGACCTAATGAGGCATAGGCAGAAGTGTTTATTTTAGATTTGTCTGAAATTTTCCAATCCCAAGAAAGCGATGCAACCGGTTTGTGATAGAAGTTACCGCCAAAAGTGAATTCTTTTCCATCCCTAAATCCATAATCGCTATTATATTTTATCCTTGGGTCTGTACCGCCTCCATAGGTGATATAATCTGCAAGTGTTGGAGCAAAACTGCGTTGGTTATGTTGTTGTGGAGCGCCTGTGAGCATGAAGTTAAGATCATGATTGGCATTTGGCTTAAAACCTACACCTATATAATAGTTATATCCCTCAAAAGAGGTGCCGTCAACATATCCTGTACCCGCTGTTCTACTTAAAAGAAACGAGCCAGACCAACCGTTCTCACTGAGTCCGGTATTATAGGAAGCTACAGTTTTTAAGTAATCATTGTTACCTACAGAAGAGCTTACAAAACCTCCTTCTGCATGTTCTGCAGAACGGGTGACTACATTAATGGTTCCGCCTACCGAAGAAACCGTGAGCTTAGAAGATCCCAAACCACGCTGTACCTGAACGGCGCTTGCCACATCTGATAAACCTGCCCAGTTGCTCCAATAGACCTGTCCATTTTCCATGTCATTTACAGGAATTCCATTGATCATCACTGCGGAATTCTGAGTATCAAAACCTCTGATATTTATTCGGGCATCACCATAACCACCGCCCTGTTTAGTGGCATAAATTGAAGGGGTATTATTTAGGATTTCAGGAAATTCCTGAGCACCCAGTTTTTCCTGTATTTCTGCGGCTCGAATAGTGGAGACCGCCACAGGGGTTTTTCTGTCTTTAGCAATATCAACGATGCCCGTTACCACGACCTCATCAAGCGCGTCTGCATCTGCTGCAAGGGATAATGTGCCAACATCAAAAGTTTGGTTTCCAGAAATGTTGAAGTCTACTTCTTGACTTTTAAACCCTACATAAGACGCCTTTATCACACCGTTAGATTGTGTAACCGTTAGTGAGAATTCACCGTCAAAGTTAGTCGTTGTACCATTTGTCGTGCCCGAAACGATAACATTTACACCGGGAAGAGGCATGTTCTGGTCATCTACCACGGTGCCTGTAAGCTTACCCTGTGCAATGGCCATTACACTCATCAGCAAGCAAGCAAGAACCATTAAACTAGTAATTTTTTTCATTGAAAATTGTTTAAAATTAGTTTTGCGTAAAATTGGGGATAACAACCAATTAAAGTATTAAGAGAACGTTAAGAAAAAAGAAATTATAACTAATTTAGACATAATAAAAACAACTTATAATGAACTAATTATAAGTTGTTTAAATATATTACAACCTTATGCGTTATATGTCCTATTCTTTGAAATGGTTAATAAGTGCTGTCGTAGAGCTGTCATGTTTATTGATTTTATCTCCATTTATATCCTTTAGAACATTTTTAGCAAGTTGTTTGCCCAGTTCAACGCCCCATTGATCAAAACTGAAAATATTCCATAAAATGCCTTCTACAAATATTTTTTGTTCGTACATAGCAATCAATGCACCAAAACTCTTGGGGGTGAGCTTATTGATGAGTATTGAATTCGTTGGTTTATTACCTTCAAATACTTTAAAAGGAGCTAATTGATCAATTTTTTCCTGATCCATTCCTTCCGCTTGAAGTTCTTGACGCACCTCTTTTTCGGTCTTGCCGTTCATTAAAGCTTCTGGCTGAGCAAGATAATTGGCCATAAGTTTATTGTGATGATCCTTATTGCCGTGCAAGGATTCTTTATAACCTATAAAATCTGTTGGTATAATTTTTGTCCCCTGATGAATCAACTGAAAAAAAGCGTGCTGGGAGTTGGTTCCCGGTTCGCCCCAAATAATCGTTCCCGTCTGGTAATTTACCGGTTTTCCGTTTTGATCAACACTCTTTCCATTGCTTTCCATAGTAGCTTGCTGCAAATAAGCCGGTAAACGTTGTAAATATTGAGTGTAGGGAATGATCGCTTCACTTTCGGCCCCAAAGAAATTATTATACCAAACCGTCAATAATGCCAGAGTAACAGGGATATTTTGATCAAAATCGGTGTTTTTAAAATGTTCATCCATCTCGTGTGCTCCGGTCAGGAAAGATTCAAAATTGTCATAACCAATTGCAATTGCAATAGTCAATCCTACCGCACTCCAAATCGAAAAGCGACCGCCAACCCATTCCCACATAGTGAAAACGTTTTCTTCGGCGATGCCGAAATCTATGACCGCTTCCAGATTTGTGGAAACCGCCACAAAATGTTTTGCCACATCTTTCTGACGGTCTTCACCCGGTTGTGCTGTCTTTTTAATGAACCAATCGCGTGCTGTATTCGCGTTCGTAAGCGTTTCCTGAGTAGTAAAAGTTTTTGAAACCACTACAAATAGCGTAGTCTCCGGGTTGAGTTCTTGTAAAGTTTCTTGTACATGATCGCCGTCCACATTAGAGATAAAATGAATCTTGAGGTGGTTTTGATAATAGGCGAGAGATTTGGTCACCATATCAGGGCCCAGGTCAGAGCCGCCAATTCCTATATTTACAATGTCTGTAATAGCTTTGCCGGAAAAACCTTTATGATTTCCGCTAATTATTTTTTCTGAAAATTGCTTTATTTTCTCCTTAGTGTCGTTTATTTCTTCAACTATATTTTTCCCGTCTAACTCTATTACAGCATCTTTGGGCGCACGCAGAGCGGTATGCATTACAGCACGGCCTTCGGTTTCATTTATGGTTTTTCCGCCAAAATAGTCTGTCATGGCATCTTTTAACTTCATTTCCTCGGCAAAATCATGCAATAACTGCATCGTTTCGGCAGTGATGCGGTTTTTGCTGTAATCTACATAAAAGTCCTCCCATGTTAGAGTGAATTCCGCAGCGCGATCCCCTTCTGAAAATAAGTTTTTCATCTGGGTATTTTTAATGGCTTCGTAATGGCCTAAAAGTTTTTCCCAGGATTTTGTGTTAGTTGGGTTTATCTTATTCATAATTAAAGGGTTTCTTTAAAGTGAATTGCATCCAGTTCTTCTTTGAGTGGTGCAATATGATTATAAAATACTGTTTTAAGAGAATCTGCAAGTGGCTCTGCCGTAGGTAAATCTACTTTAAAAGGATCTACTTGCTTGCCGTTTTTCCAAAATCGATAACAAACGTGTGGTCCAGAAGTATTACCGGTCATGCCAACGTAACCTATCACATCACCCTGTTTTACATAGTCCCCCACTTTTGCCTTACGTTTGCTCATGTGCAAGTACTGCGTTTCATAAGTGCTGTTGTGCCTTATTTTCACATAATTACCGTTGCCGCCACGGTATTCTGAATTTTCTACGGTACCATCTGCAGTAGCCATAATAGGAGTGCCCACAGCACCGGCAAAATCCGTTCCTTTATGCGGGCGAATTCGGTTACCATAAAATGCAATGCGGCGTTTGAGATTGTAACGTGAGGAAATCCGGCTAAAAGAAAGCGGACCTTTTAAAAACGCCCTTCTCAAGTTGTTCGCCTCTTCATCGTAATAATCTGTAAGATTTTTAACGGAATCATTTTTAAATCGAAAAGCATAAATGGGAGTGCCACTATATTCAAACCAAGAGGCTTTTATTTCTCCATATCCAGCCGGAATAGTGTCATTTATAAACTTTTCTGTGTAAATGAGCTTAAAACGGTCACCGGGTTGTAAATGGAAGAAATCTATAGTCCATGCGTAAATATCCGACATCTTATAAACCAAACTGACACTTAAACCTAAATCATCAAAAGTGGTTGAAAGGTTATCAGAAATCTCGCCATAGACCGTTTTTTCGACTAATGTGACCGGTTTTTTGTTCTTTTTGGCAGATATTGAGTCTTGAAAATCAATAACAACATAATCTATTGCATTTTCTTCATACACAAAAGCCTGAGCTTTATTGAGAGAATCTTTCGCCTTAAAAAGCGTATAAGGAGCGCCAAGAGGCAATCTGCCCGTGTCAAAGACATCCTTTGTGATGTCTGCTATTTCTTGTATTTCGGCAAAATCTATACCGTTATCAGATAGTATCTTACCAAAGCTATCGCCAGAGCGTATCGTATCGCGCAGGATCATATAATCGGCCACGGGAAACCCGTATTCCTTTATTATTTCTGGTTCTTTAACAATAACGGCCATTTCTTTTTTTGGCTCCGTCTTTGTTTTCTTGTTTTCACAGGAATACAGGAAAAGAGAAGATAGTAAAATAGTATAGAAAAAATGCTTCAATGTGTGGTATTTTAAATGCTTAGTTGGTTAAACTTCTTGGCCCCAGGTTTCAAGTTCTTCTGCGCTCCATAAATCGGGGAAAAAGACGCGTTTTTGGTATTTTGGATGCATATATTTGGCCCATTCACTTCCACCAGTTGCGTCCAGGGGTTGGTCGCCCTGATTCAAATAGTGGCGTGCTGTATTGTAATGTGCCATTACCCATTTAATATTAACAGTATGATCATAATGTCTCATAGCCTCCCGCAGCTTTGGATCTTGCTGCGCCTTTTCTGGCAAGGTCTTAAATTTAGAATACAAATTTAAATCTTTATATGTTTTTATAAAACGTAATAAAGGTGCTTTATATTTTTGCTCAAACTCACGTAATGTGTATGTTTTTTTTCCGTTGGAAAAATCTTTACCCGCGGCTTGCCAATACAGATGTTCAAAGCATTCGTCATATAAAGAGGCATTCCATTGCACACCTTCTTCGATTTTTATGCTAAAATCTGCCCGAAATCTTTGATCTATAAGATTTATAAGGTTTGTGCTGGCGAACTCAATCTGTCTGTACTGAACACTTTGATAACCACTTGCAGGACTGAGTGTACGCCTAAATTTAAGATATTGATCCAAATCCATCCCGTCGCGCATTACGGTAAAAGATGCTGTGAGCATGTCAAAATATCGACTTATACGTTCTAATTTTGAAGTAAAAAAAACTATATCTAGATTTTCCATATCGGCAAGTTGCTGCAGTTCCCAGAGAATCATCTTAAAAATAAGTTCGTTTACTTGATGGTACATAATAAATACCATCTCGTCGGGAAGCAGAGTGCGCTGCACTTGCAGGTTAAGCAGCGCATCCGTTTGAATATAGTCCCAATAATTGATAGGTTTCGCATAAACAACTCCTTCAAGTAAATTGTCAAGGGGTTGATCCATATCCTGCAATTTTTCCGAAAGGGCATTCAATTGTTTTTCTACAGCGTCTTTACTAGTATTCATTAATCCTGTATAATGTAAAATGGATGCTTTAATCCTTTGTAAGCCTCAAGATCTGCCTTGAGAGATCCCACCGCAAGATCCGCTTTAATCCGCAAAGGTATTTTGTTTTTGTCTGCACTTACCCATAAGGTAAGACTTTCTTTTTCTTTAAAAATACGACCCGCTTGAACCAATGGCCTAAAAACAAGCGTATTTACTTTGCCGAATGAAGTAGTTATTATCTCCCGACGTAAAAACCGTAATTTAAATTTAAAATTTTCTTCATCAAAAAACATATCCAGTCCCATTTCTTCGCCTTCTACCAGCTTATCAACATCAATTTGATCTCTCAAAAAATAAAAGGAAGATATCATATCATGTACGGAAGCAGGCGTGTCATAGGTTGTACGTTTATTATGTTTTTTATCAAAAACATATGCCTTTTGGTCTTTCTGGTCAAATTCTATTATTTTGTCTTTTGTGTGGCCACCTTCATCTATTTTTCTCACAAAGTGATAGGGAAGGATTGTTTTTTGGTCTACGTAGGTTTCATAATAATCTTCTACGTTAAAAAATAATTTTGCCATACCTGTCGTAACACCCTTACCTTTTATATGATAAACTGGTTTGCTTTTATAGCGTTCATCAATAACCGTCAAAGTTGCTTCCCCCGCCTTAAACCAACCACTGTAGCTCAACTTAAACTTAAACCATTCTCCACCTTCAAAAGTTGGTTCCTGTGCTGGCGCATTAAGGCTGGAGCAAAGCGCTATAAATAAAATGAAAAGTTGATTCATGAGTATACGATTTTGGGGTTTTCAAGTATAAATACAAGAGTTGTTCCAAAAATAGCCAAAACAAAAAACAGACTGTATATAACGGTCAGTATTTTGAGAATTTTGATTTTAAATCAGAATTTCTAGCATTATAAAAAAAACACTACGTACTTAAAGGTGAGTAACGTAGTGTTTTTAAAACTATTATAAAAACTAAATAAAAGATGCGTGTTTGGATAAAATGTGATTACAGCGTACCACGCTGCTCTTGTTCCCGCTCAATAGATTCAAATAACGCCTTAAAATTGCCAGCACCAAATCCCTTTGCACCCATACGCTGAATGATCTCAAAGAACATGGTTGGACGGTCTTGAAGGGGTTTAGTGAAAATCTGGAGCAAATAGCCTTCTTCATCTGCGTCTACAAGAATGGAAAGTTCCTGTAATCTACTGATATCTTCCTTCATAGTATCCATGTGTTCTCCAAGACGGCGCGGTATATCATCATAATACGCTTGTGGTGGGGGCGGTAAAAACTCAACCCCCCGAGCCCTAAGCTCGGCCACAGTTTTAACAATATCGTCTGTTGCGACCGCGAGGTGCTGTACGCCCGGACCTTCATAAAAATCAAGATATTCTTCTATCTGCGATTTTTTAACCCCTTCGGCGGGTTCATTTATGGGAAATTTTAT
>JBBPYO010000013.1:0-3030 GCA_038199845.1 Flavobacteriales bacterium | reverse complement strand
TCTGGACTGGTAACAGTAGTTGCAAGCTTTAGGAATTTATTAAAACGTTTGCCCCATTTTTTAAAACTCATGTCGCCATCTAATCTTACCTTTCTGGAAGCGTACTCTTCAATGGTTTTATTCTTTTTGTAGCGCATCTGGCCCAGTTCAAAATTTGGGATCAGCTGACCATTATAAAACAAACCGCTCCCTAATCCTGTGCCCACAGTAATGGTAAGTACGAGACCTTTAACATCTTTCCCCACGCCAAAAGTAACTTCCGCTAGGCCGGCAGCGTCTGCATCATTAATTACGGAAACCGGAAGTCCTATATGCTGCGCAATCATATCGTCAACTTGCAACCCCAACCATTCCGGATCTAGATTACCATGCTGTATAGCTTTGCCATTATGGATTACAGTAGGAAAACCCACGCCTACGGGCCCTTTCCAGTTCCATTCTTTGACCACCAGACCGATGGTTTCTATCATAGCCTTAGGTGTGCGAGGCATCGGAGTATCTAACCTAAAGCGGTCTCCCAGAAAATCTTCCTTAACGAGATCTACGGGAGCTCCCTTTATTCCTGAACCACCTACATCTATACCTAATAATTGCATAATTCTTATTTAATTGAGCCGTTCCACCTGAAGGTTTTGGCTAAAGTTTGTTTCTTCCGCAAAACGGAAGACAAATTTAATATTTTAGATGAGTATCACAACCAAATATAAAATTAACCGCAGAAGAATAAGATGGATTCGCCGATATTACTATAAAACTTGAGTTCGAGGTACTTTAATTAGCTTAAAAAGTCCTGATTTTTAAGTAATTTCCGCTAAATATATACCCAAAAAGTGCAATTTTAATCGGAAAAAGCGGTTTTCAGGATTAAATTTTCTAGAAATTCAACTTTAATTCCAGTTTATAAAAGTGGGTCTTTCGGCTCTAGTTACTTTAACGAAGTGCATTAATTTTTTTGCGATCAGATCCAAAAAACGGTGATTTTAAAATGAGACAAATTATTTTTAGCTGAAATATAATTTGAAATAGATAATATCTTTCCTTTTGAATAATCAAAGTTGTCTCCGACTGAGTCCGATATTCTGAAGTATAAAGCCATGAAACCGACAGGAATATTCGAAAAACAGATTGATTTGGTTAAGAAATGACGTGGTTATAAGATCAATTATTTAAAAAAATTAGACCTACTATTCATCTAAACCTCAATGAACAACTCTTTTTGAATAAAAACAAATTTCGCGTTGGGGATTGAAGTGGATCTATTTGCCCTAGCGGGATAAGCCTTTTTGGGAGGAACGACCACAAAGACTGCAGCGTAAAAGCCCGACCAGCAAGGAAGAGCTTAAAAACCGATTAAAATGGTCGAAAAACGGCTAGGAAGTGAATAAAACAGATGGTTTTCGGGAAAAAACAAAACGCTGTTGGGACACTTTGTTAATATTTAAATTCCTTTCAATGCCATATTTAAAACCGACTACAGCTTTCTGAAAAATAGCGATAAATGATCTGTTTAACGATCGTTTTTAGACCTAATTACCAGATTTATATAAATCGTAATCCTCGTCTTGGGTCAACACAAGGTCAACTTTTAGAAGAAAATTACGATTCAAACTTTCTAAATATCACGAATTTTCGTCCTCAATAGAAGGCGAAGAATCCCCGTATTCCTTTTTATAAATTTTTAAAATTAGTAGAAATAGACTGATCAGTAAAGGTCCAAAAATAAGTCCTATAAAACCAAATAACGGCACGCCCACGATCACACCTATCAACGTCACCAATGGATGTACGTTAGCCAACCTTTCCAACACATAAAGACGAATCACATTGTCAGTTGAACCCACAACCACAATGCCATAGATTGCAACACCGATTGCTTGCGCCGTATCGCCAGTTGAAGCCATGAGGATTACCACGGGAACGATTCCTATCAAAGTTCCCACGAATGGAATCATGGAACCTATAGCTGTAATCACAAACCAAAAGAAAGGGTCTGGAACACCGAATATGAAATAACCTATAAGGGCTATAATTCCCTGTGCTAAAGCAACGAGTGGAATTCCCAGGGCGTTGGATCGCACCATAGCGATACTTTCTTTACCAATGTTCTTTAAATTATTATTTCCCAAAGGAGTATAATCATAGATGCTTTCTTTCATCTGTTTGCTATATACCAACATGTAATAAAGCAGAAAATACATGATCCCTATAGCGATTGCAACATTGAAGGTGCTTCCCACAAGCGCCTGCAAATTGGTAGAAACCCAAGTGGTTATACCATTTGTATCTATGGTATCACTTAAATTATAACCCAGATCAGATTCCCAGACGTTTATTTGAGATTTTACCGCTTGAGTGACCTTTTCTGAATTTTTTACCGCCTTGCTTATTTTTGAGGTAAGCATCATTACTATAAGACTGATGGGTACCAGAATTACAATGAACGACATAAACATAAGAAACGCGGCAGCCCATGGTCTTCCCCATTTGCGTCGCGCCAAGGCTTCCATCCATTTCCGGAGAAGAACATAGAGTGTAATTGCTCCTAAAAATCCGGAGAGATAAGGGGTGATTTCCTTAAAGATCAATACGGTTAAAAACAATATAATGAGCAGCAAAAAAAGCTGCCGCACTAGCTGGGGTTTTAGTTTACCTGTACTCATGACGCAAATAATTGACTTTGATCTTTAAAGCTTTTAAATTCTAGAGCGTTTCCGCAGGGATCATAAAAAAACATGGTCGCCTGTTCACCCACCTGACCTTTAAAACGAATATAGGGCGCAATGACAAATTCAATTTCTTTTTTCTTTAATTTTTCTGCAAACGCATGAAATTGTTCCCACTCGAGAACCACCCCAAAATGAGGTACTGGCACTGCTTTGCCATCTACCGAATTTTGATGTACAATGGTGTTTTCTTCTTTGGGTTTATGATGAATGACCAGCTGGTGGCCAACAAAGTCAAAGTCTACCCCTTCTTCGCTACTGCGCCCTTCACTCAGGGCAAGGGTGTCGCGGTAAAACGTCCGGGCTT
>JBBPYO010000012.1:0-2842 GCA_038199845.1 Flavobacteriales bacterium | reverse complement strand
TGAAGCGTTCATTTTACCGGCGACCACATGATATTTAAGAATATCTTGCAATTTGGTTTTGTTTTCTGGTTTCAACAGTGTTTCTACAGTTCCCGCTGGCAAATTATCAAAGGCATCATTTGTAGGGGCAAAAACAGTAAATGGACCATCACCCTGAAGTGTTTCCACAAGATCGGCCGCTTTCACTGCTGCAACAAGGGTCGTAAGATTATTGGCTTTTGAGGCATTTTCGACAATGGTCATTTTTGGTGACATCATTGCACCTCCTACCATTTTCTCCATGCCCATATCCATTTCATCGCTTACTTCATTCATTTCGTTCATCCCATCTTCCTTCATAGCATCTTTTTCCTGCATAACCATATCTTGGCTATTCCCCATATCGTCCTGCATACCTTGTTTAGTATCGCTGGCCATTTTTTCGGTTTGATCCATGGCTTGGCTACTGTCCTGATTCATTTGGTCTGCGCGATTTTCAGCGACTTTTTTCTGGTCACCACATGAAACTGCTGTAAAAGCTAAAACAGTTGCTAGAACCGTAAAAGGTATTATTTTAGTAATCTTCATAATTTTAGTTATTTTATTTAATTATTACTAATATAACGCTATTTAAACCGCCTTGGTTTTTAGATTATGAAAATTTTGAGAAGGCTTTAACTATTATAGCCAAGTCAGGATTGTACCCATCTGGTTTTAAGTTCATCAACGATCTTATCTGCATGCTTCCTCGTGTTTTCTATAAATAATGTACTGGTATCAAGACCTGCATTAATTACGCCCGCTACAAAAACGTTTTTCATCGGTGTTTCCAAAGTTTCTGGATCGTGAAAGGGTCGGCTCTGATTTTCTTCATCTATAGGAAGACCTAAATGTTTAAAAAGAGAATAATCTGGAGTGTAGCCTATCATTGCGAGTACAAAATCATTATCTAGCTCAACCTCGCCGTCTGGAGTTTTTAAAATAACGCTTTTAGGTGTAATTTCGATTACTTCGGTATTGAAATACGCTTTAATAGCGCCTTCTTTGATTCTGTTTTCTATATTGGGTTTGATCCAATATTTGGTTTTTTCATAAATTTCGCTTCCACGAATGGCCATCGTTACGTGGGCTCCTTTATAATAGGTTTCCAAAGCCACATCGCAAGCGGAATTTGCCGCGCCAATGACTAGAATATTTTGATTTACATAAGGATGCGGACTATCGTAAAAATGCTTCACTTTGGGCAAATTTTCACCCGGAATATTCAATTTTCGGGCTGTATCATAATATCCTGTGGAAACAATGACTGCATCGGTCCTAAAATCCCCTTTCGATGTTTTAAGAATATAGGTGTCACCATCTTTTTCCATTCCCTCAACTCCGGTATAAAGCTCAATATTAAGTTTCCAACTATCGTGAACCCTACGGAAATATTCCAGCGCTTCTTTACGCGTAGGTTTATCACTGTGCGAAACAAAGGGAACATCCCCTATTTCCAGTAGGTTTGAAGTAGAAAAGAAAGTCATTTGTTCAGGAAAGTGGTATAGCGAATTTACCAGTACGCCTTTTTCCAGAATCACGTAATCAATACCCGCTTTTGTGGCAGCGATACCACAGGCAAGCCCAATGGGACCTGCCCCAATAATTATAAGTTGATGTGTTTTCAAAGCAATTTTTTTTTTAGTTTCGGCCTTTGGCCAAAGCCACAAAGTTAATCAATCAACTACCGCAGGGCAAACCCGCTAAATAGGATTTCAAAATAATTTTTAAATTTCAGAGGAAGAAAACCCACTGATGGGATTCATTACCTATTTCGCCAGAAAAATGGGGTAAACAGAATAAGAACCGTAAAGAGTTCCAGTCTTCCAATAAGCATTAAAAAGGAACACCACCATTTACCTAAGGCCGGTAGGGAATCATAGTTATTTACCGGCCCCAGATTACCAAATGCGGGCCCCACGTTACCTAACGCTGAAGCCGCCGTTCCCAGCGCAGTTTCCAAATCAAGACCCATAAAGCCCAGGCCACAGGCGCCAATAATCCACGACAATAAATACAAGATGAAAAAAGCGAGAACGTTGAAAATTATCTCTTTTGGCACTGCCCTACCGTTATAACGCACCGGCAAAATAGCATTGGGATGCAGGGTGCGTTTAAACTCGAGTACGCCGTTTCTGATAATAAGCAAATGCCGTACAATTTTAATACCACCAGCGGTAGAACCGGCAGAGCCACCCAAGAACATCAAGCCGAAGAAAATCACCGTAATCGATGGCGCCCACATAGTATAATCTGCAGTTACAAAACCCGTGGTCGTCATGACCGTTAGAACCTGAAAAAGACCATGGCGGATCGCGCTTTCATATTCACCTAAAACCATGGGATGATTAATGGAAGAAAGGGAAACATCTGCCTGCCAGATAATGAAAATTGAGGTAAGTGCGGCAAAACCAAAAACGAAAGTAGTATACAGTTTAAATTCCTCATCTTCCCAGACGCGTTTAAGCTTTCCTTTAAAGACAAAATAACTCAGAACGAAGTTGGTTCCCGCCAAAAACATAAAGAGCATTACAATATATTGAATGGCAGGTTGATCGTTCCAATACGCCATACTCGCATTCTTTGTACTAAAACCGCCCGTAGAAAGTGTACTCATGGCATGGTTGATCGCATCAAAGAAAGTCATTCCTGCGATTTTGAGAAAAATAGTCTCAAGAACGGTATAGCCGAAATAAATGAGCCAAAGTCTTTTTGCGGTATCTGTGATGCGCGGGTGCAGTTTATCTGCGCTGGGACCGGGAGCTTCGGCTGCAAAAAGTTGCATCCCTCCTATTCCCAAAAGTGGTAAAATGGCAATGGCCAG
>JBBPYO010000011.1:0-2547 GCA_038199845.1 Flavobacteriales bacterium | reverse complement strand
TCTTTTTGCTCGTTCCTCGCAAAAAGGATTTCCACTTCAATCCCTAACGCAAAATTCGTATTCAATGAATCTGGTTGATTTTGATCGATTTTTAGGTTTAAAGCGCAATTGTAGGGCTAATATTTTCACATTATTTATTTTCCAGTCATTTCATTTTTCCCTTAAATAAGTCCATTTTGCGACCAATTGTATAGATCTCCGGCCGCTTCAGTGGCGGGTTGCTTCCTGCCGAAATGGTCAGGTAGTTAAGCGTTGCTGAAAACTACTTCTAGGATGGATAACGGATTCAATTGAAAATAACCATTTTAATCGAAAAAAAAAGCAATTTTCGATTATACATTCCTGTAATATTCAACTCAACTGAAGGAGTTTGCTTAACTGGAAATAATTTTAAAAAGTTTGAAACAGCGTTAACCAAAGTTGGCCTTTATTTAAAGTTTCGGTGCTTTCTCTCATGTACGTAAGTTCCAGTCGTAACTTATCTGTAAAAGAATATCCCAATCCACCAGCAAGCCAGTTTCTATCAAAGAGCGCAACGCTGCGGCCATCTCCAATATCTTTCTGGCCATTTACAAACACTTCATTCTGTGCAACTAAGAAAATTGCGCTCTTGTCCAGTGTTTTCTGGTTTACAGGAATGCGTGCCGAGAGCATGTAACGCAAACGCGTCCTAAAATCCTGATTTTCCACAAAACGTTCTTCCACGCGGATTCTGTGACCGATAAATACACGATCCCACAAGTCCTGTTTGAGAAGTACATCCTGATACAATCTATGCTCATAATTATGTGGATCAACGGCTCCCAGCTCGCCGGAGTTGAAGTAGGAATAACCTGCCACTAAAGTCAAACCGGATTCTTTTGGAGTATAGGTCAAACCACCACGTAAAATCAATTGTTGAAAATCACTTGCCACTTGATAAACCCGGTATTGAAAATCGCCCGCGAAACCAAAATCTGAATCGCCAAATTTGGTACTCCAGTTATACGCGTACCAAGCGCCCATTTCACTTTCGGTTTTTTGGGCAAAACTGATCGCAGTAGTACTAAAAATTACAAGTGCAACTAATACTCGAATACTTGTTTTCTGTATCATTAAATAGGTTTACTCCCATAATGAGAGTTGATTATAAGAAACATCATCCTATAAATAAAAATAGTTTTGATCTACGGAATGTTTTAAACAGTACTTATTAATATGCAGACGCTTCTTATTTATTCTACCACAGTAACGCTGGCATACATCTGGCTTAATTTGAGACGGAGTTTTCGCATATAATCCTCTTCCAGCCAGTCTTTATAGTTCTGGGTATTTTTCATGATGCAATAGGAATACAACCGAATGCGATAACTGATTTCGTTCTTGAGCTCACGCGCCAGTATACGTGCGTCAAAGACATCTTCGGTATTCTCGAAGACTATTTTTGCATGTTGTTCAATAGATCTTTCAAGCGCTATTTTTGATTTTTTCCCCTGTGCAAAAACCTTTTCATATTCGGCTTTAATATCAAAATCTATTTCATCACTCTTACCAAACTGCTCACGGAGTTCTGGCGGCATTTCATAAACAAATTCGCGCTCAATATCTTCGTCGCTAACAAGGTTTTCCAGGTAGAATTCAGGATAAATAAAAATATCATTCCAGTCCATCGGACCATCCCAAAGACCAAAACGAGCCACATTATTACCTAAATCAATAACCTGAAACTCGCTTTTATTGGGCAGTACGCGCGATCCCCGTCCTATCATTTGAAAGTACAACGTTAATGATCGTGTGGCGCGGTTTAAAATAATGGTACCCACAGAAGGTTCATCAAAACCAGTGGTAAGAATACTCACGGATGTCAATATCGCGTCCGGTGTTTTTTTAAACCATTTTAAAATCTGTTTACGCTCTTTAGCGGTATGCGTATTGTCAAGGTGCATCACATCATAACCAGCTTCTTTAAAAGTCTCGTAAACATATTGCGATGTATTGATCCCGTTGTTAAAGATGAGCGTTTTAGTATTTTTAGCTTTTTCCTCGTAAGCCATGAGCAATTTTTGCTGCATGCTGTGATTCGTGTAAAGGATCTCTGAAGATTTTACCGTGTAATCCCCATTTATACCTACTTGAAGCGTTTTTAAGCCTACATCATAAGAATGAACATTTGCTTTAGAAAGGAAACCTTTGCCGATCAAGGAAGAGATACTCTCTCCCATAATTAGCTTTTTGTAATTGTCCTTCATGGGGAGTTTCACATTGGAACTTAGCGGTGTTGCGGTGACACCGAGTATAAAGGTCTTCTTAAAATAACTGAATAATTTACGGAAGGAATTATAATGCGCCTCATCAATTATGACAAGCCCCACATCATTGAATTTCATTTGCTTATCCTGCAAGCGGTTATTTAAGGTCTCAACCATGGCCACATAGCACATGTAATCCTCATTCCCCTCCAGTGTTTTTACCTTGCTGTTTATGACCATATTAGGCACATCAAAGCTTGTCAACATCTTGGAAGTCTGTGAAGACAGCTCTATACGATGGGTGAGAATAATTACCTTT
>JBBPYO010000010.1:0-3951 GCA_038199845.1 Flavobacteriales bacterium | reverse complement strand
TTAGCCGAAGAAGGAATCATTCTGGTTCTTGAAAAAGGGATTTTTGATTACAGCTTTAGCGAAATTAGCCAGATTGTAGAATCTAATGATGGCAAAGTTTTGGGCGCCTTTATTTCAAAATTCAATCAAGATATGGTGCAGCTCTCTTTAAAAGTGGGAGGTGATATTGGTCTTAATGCCCTGCTCCAGTCTTTTAGACGTTATGGCTACGACGTCATCTCAGAACATCAAGAAGATTCTTACCTCATTGATCTGCGCGAACGTTCAGATTATCTCGAAAAATATTTGAATATTTAAGCTGAAAAAATAATTAGGTATGAAAGTAGGCATCTACGGACAGTTCTACCACAAAAATTCGGGGATTTATGTGCAGCAGTTGCTGGATATTCTTGACCAGAAAGACGTGGAAGTTATCATTGAAGAGGATTTTCTAAAACTCATCAATGAAAATGAGGAGATCAATAAAACATATTCCCATTTTAGCACTTTTGAAGAGCTAGATACCAGTTACGACCTGTTTTTCAGTATAGGGGGAGATGGCACAATTTTACAAACGATTACGTATATCCGCGATCTCAATATTCCCATTGTAGGGATAAATACGGGTAGGTTGGGCTTTCTTGCTTCGGTACAGAAGGAACAGTTGGCAGATAGTATTCAGGATATTTTCAATAACAACTACAGCATTACAGAACGATCGCTGATCAGCATGGAAAGTGAAGGGGACCTGGGTGATCTGGGCGAACTCAATTTTGCCCTTAACGAGATTACCGTTTGCCGAAAGAATAGCACTTCTATGATTTCCGTAGAAACACACCTCAATGGGGAGAAACTTACAAATTATTGGGCTGATGGGCTTATTATTTCGACTCCCACTGGTTCCACAGGTTATTCCTTAAGCTGCGGCGGCCCGGTAATGATGCCCACAACCCCTAGTTTTATAATTACACCAATCGCTCCGCACAACCTCAATGCAAGACCTCTAGTAGTACCAGATGATACCATAATTACCATTCGCGTTTCGGGCAGGGAAAAAGAACATCTGGTTTCTCTGGATTCACGAATCGCTACTTTTCCGGTGGAAACCAAAATCACACTTAAAAAAGCGTCTTTTAAGATAAAACTGGTCGTTCTCGAGAAAGACACCTTCCTTACTACGCTGCGCAAAAAGCTTTTATGGGGAGAAGATAAGCGGAATTAGAGTCATTAAAGGGCAATAATAAGCCGAATTTGCTGTTTATCAGAAAGACCCTCCCATGCTTTGTTATGGGCTGCACTTTATTGTTATATTTGCAAACTTTTTCAAGCCTATGAAGTATTTGACGGTTGTATTGATCGCCATGATTTGTTGCTGCACAGCAGTCGCCCAGACCTATGAAATAGGTGTGATGGCTGGCGGTCTCAATTATATAGGTGATGTGGGGAGGACTAATTATATATATCCCAATGCACCGGCCGTAGGAGGAATCTTAAAATGGAACCGCAGTCCGCGGCATTCCTTTAGGGCAAGCCTATTAGCAGGTAATATTAAGGCAAATGACCTGGACTCTGACGAAACCAGCCGACAGCAACGGGGACTCTCTTTTGACAGTCCTTTTGTGGAAGCTTCGCTGGGAATTGAATATACTTTTTGGGAATTTGACATGACCCGTGGTTTTAGCCTACCCGGTACACCTTATTTATTCTCTGGTGTCAATTATTTTTATCATAAAGAATATGGTCAAGGCTTAAATGAAGATGGAAATCTTGTGCTTAGGGATTTTGGAAATGATTTCAGTTTTTCAATTCCTATCGCGCTGGGTTATAAAAAGGCCATAAGCCGTCATTTTATTTTAGCCGCAGAAGTTGGCGCGCGTTATATGTTCACCGATAATATAGATGGGAGCGCTCCGGGTCCCGAAATAGATTCCGGACCTTTTGGAAATCCTAATAATAATGATTGGTATGTATTCAGTGGGATAATATTAACCTATACCTTTGGCCGGCAACCTTGTTACTGCGGTTTTTAATCAACCATCCATGAAATTTATTGAAGAAATAGATAAGACTAAGCTTCCACAGCATATTGCTGTGATTATGGATGGTAATGGACGCTGGGCAAAAAGTCAAGGTCTTTTACGGGTTGCGGGCCATAAGAAAGGCACACGCTCCGTGAGAGAAACGGTAGAGGCAAGTGCAGAACTGGGTATTAGATACCTTACCCTGTACACATTTTCTACCGAAAACTGGAACCGACCTAAAATTGAGGTTGATACGCTTATGAGACTGCTGGTTTCTTCTCTTAAAAAGGAGATAAAGACCCTGCTGGACAACGACATATCGCTGCGAGCCATTGGGAATTTGACATCCCTTCCCGCAAAAGCGCAGCGCGAGCTCAATGAAGTAATTGAAAGAACAAAGGACAATAAGCGCATGACCCTAACGCTAGCCCTAAGTTATGGTGCCAGGGAAGAATTAATAAAAACCGTAAAGGAAATAAGTCTTAAAGTTAAAAAAGACTTAATTTCGCCACATTTAATTGACGACGCAGTCATTAAGGAACATTTGTACACTTTTGACTTGCCAGATGTTGACCTGTTGATCAGAACAAGTGGAGAGCAGCGAATCAGTAATTTCATGTTATGGCAGATCGCCTATGCTGAACTTTACTTTACCCCTGTCTTGTGGCCCGATTTTAGAAAAGAACATCTGTACGAAGCAATTTATAATTATCAGAAAAGAGAAAGACGATTTGGAAAGACGAGTGAGCAAATTAATTGAGCAGATGCGCATCAAAGCAAGCCTTATTACTGCAGTTCTTTTTTACTGCCTTATATACACCTCTACAGCACAAGCACAGACTACGCCGCTAGCCGGGGAGGGTAAACAATATAAAATAGGTACGATCAGTGTTGTAGGTTCTCAGCAGTACAATGAACAGACGATCATTGCATATACGGGACTAAAAACCGGCGATCTTGTATATCTTCCGGGAGATCGGATAAGCGACATCATAAAGAAATTATGGGCCATTGGCCTGTTTAGCGATATAAGTCTTAGCGTGAAGGAGATTCGCGATAATGTGGTAGACCTTGAGCTATATGTTGAGGAAGTGCCAGAGCTCAATGAGATCACCATTACTGGTATTAAAGAAAAAAAGACCAAGGAACTCAAAGAGGATAACGAACTCAAAAAAGGGGCAAAAGTCACCGAAAACCTTATTACCAAGACTAAATTTTATATTGAAAATAAATATAAAAAAGAAGGCTACCTCAACTCTAACGTAACTATACTCACCAAACCTGTAGAAGATACTTCAACCACTTCTAAAAAGGTAAATATGTTGATTAATATAGAGAAGAGCGGTAAAGTTAAGATTACGGATATCAACTTTGAGAACAACGAGCAACTCTCTGATGCCAAGCTGCGTAAGCAGATGAAAAAAACCAAACAACGCAATATTTTCCGTGTATGGAAACGTTCCAAATATATTGAAGATGATTACGAACTAGATAAAACGAGTATAATCGACAAATACAAGGAAAAAGGTTATCGCGACGCCCGTATTGTTTCAGACACCTTGATTCGGAATAGTGAAGACCGTATATCCTTAAGTCTTAATATAGAGGAAGGAGATAAATATTACATCGGTGATATTGATTTTATAGGGAATTCAGTATACTCAGATGCTGATCTACAGCGCCAACTTGGACTTGCAAAAGGTGACGTTTACAATGGTGTTCTGCTGAAAAACAGAATTTCCAAAGGAGGCGACCCACAAGCAGATGATCTTTCGAACCTTTATAAAAACAATGGTTATCTCTTTTCAAGTATTAATCCCGTAGAAGTAGATGTTCAAAACGACACTATCGACTTCGAAATCCGCATAACTGAAGGAAAATTGGCCTTTTTTGATCGAATATCCGTCAGTGGAAACGATAAGACAAAAGACAGGGTAATCTACCGAAACCT
>JBBPYO010000009.1:0-11929 GCA_038199845.1 Flavobacteriales bacterium | reverse complement strand
TGACCTAATCAAATTACCATAATTCTATATTACAACACTCTCTTAATCCCTTCAAACTGCTCCCTATAATCACTTGGCGTACAATTTTTCAGCTTTTTAAACACCCGGTTGAAGTTGGCAATATTATTAAAACCGCATTTATAACCTATCTCCCCGATGCTCAGATCTGTTTCAATGAGCCATCGCGTAGCAAAACTGATTCGCGTGTCATTAAGGTACTCTACAAAGGTCTTACCAGTCCGGCTTTTTATAAAACGATTAAAAGAAACCGGACTCATATTGACCAGGTTTGAAATTTCCTTTAAGGAAACCTTCCGGCTATAATTCTCTTGGATGAACTCGTAAATTATCTTGGTTTTATCACTATTTTCAAAATTCTTATTTTGGGCGACATACGAAGAAAGCAAACGCTGACTTCGCGAAATTGCCAAATCATGCAAGATAGAAATGAGTTCTAGAAAATAATCTATACTATCTATTTTAGAAAGCTTTAAGATGCGCGGCATGACATCGGCCGTTGCTTTTTTTGAAAAAACGATGCCATGATTGGAGCGGCTGAACAAATCCTTAATGGGTTTAAAAATGCGCCTCGCCAGTAATTTTTCATCAAAAAGATCATCGTGAAACTGTATTGTAATTTCATGAATTTTATCACACTTACAATTATGAAGTTCCCAGCCATGCACAAGATTAGGTCCTACAAGTACGAGCTCAAGATCTTCAATCTCCTCAATACTGTCACCTACAACGCGGCGCACTCCTTTGCCATCTCCAATGAAATTAAGCTCGTATTCTGGATGAAAATGAATGGGGAAGTCAAAATCATCCTTGACTCTATCAAAAACCAGAAAGCTGTCTTCGGGCGCTAGCTGCGTAATTTCTCTGTGAATATCTTTATGCATTGACAATATTTTTGTGGAATATAGTAAAAATCATATTATATTTTGACAAATTTTGATTAACAGATACTTAACAATGTTCCTAATTTTGATTTTTGCTCGGTAGTATCTATGATAAAAACGCAATCTTCTAAAATCTATAGTCTGCACATATGATAAGAACATCTCACTTTATTTATTTTATAGTGCTCTCTGTTTTGCTCACTTCTTGTGGAAGCACGCTGAAAATTCCTACGGAAAATATTTTGTTAGTCGACAAGCAGGCCAGTATTGAAACTAAATTATTAAAAGCCAAAATTGATTTTCTGGCCAAAAAAGGCATTTCCATTGGTCAGCAAGATCCCACCGCTTACGGATTGGACTGGAAAGCCTCCTCTGAAAACCCCTACCGCAGCGATATGAATGATGTAGTGGGAAAATTTCCCGCGGTTCAAGGCTGGGACCTTGGCCATATTGAACTGGGTCATGCTGCAAATCTGGATACGGTTTCTTTCGACTTGATGCGACGCCAAATTATTGAGGGCCACAAACGCGGTGCGATAACGACCTTGAGCTGGCACCTCGACAACCCTGAAAGTAATGGAACTAGCTGGGACACTACTTCTGCTGTAAAAACAATTTTAAAAGAAGGTGTCAATCGTTCAAAATATGTTGCGTGGGTAAGTAAACTGTCAGATTTTGTAAAGTCAATCAAAGATAAAAACGGAACCGAAATACCAATGGTTTTTAGACCGTATCATGAGATGAACGGTGGTTGGTTTTGGTGGGGCGCAGCAAGTTGCACGCCAGAAGAATATAAGACACTTTATCGCGATTTTGTACACCTTTTAGCCGATTTTGAAGTGCATAACCTACTTTATGCATACTCGCCTAATACGCTAAATAACGCTCTAGACTATGAGCGTTTCTATCCCGGGGATGAATTTGTGGATATTCTGGGTATTGACATTTACAATCATAACGGAGATTCCGGCTTTGCCGAAAAATTACAACAGGATCTTAGCGTTGTACGTCAATTTGCAAGCGAACACAATAAAACATTTGCGCTTACTGAAACTGGAAACGTTGCTCCCGGAAATGAACAATGGTGGACGCAGGTTCTCTATCCCGGCATAAAAGATACTGGAATCGCCTGGATTCTTTTTTGGCGCAATGCGCGAAAGGATCATTACTTCGGCATTTATCCAGAAGAATCTTCTGAACAAGATTTCAAGACATTTGCAAAAAAACGTGATATTCTTTTTCTCGAGGATATCGATCAGTTTTCCTTTAAACCTCAAAATAAAATTCATTAGATGCTGCAACCCCTCGACATTGCAATCATTCTGGCATACCTCGTTGCCACGATAATTATCGGTCTTGCCGTGAGTAAAAAAGCACGGAAAAGTAAGGAAGATTACCTACTGGGCGGCAAAAGTTTGCCCTGGTATATGCTGGGACTTTCTAACGCGTCAGGAATGTTTGATATTTCGGGAACGATGTGGCTAGTGACGCTCACGTTTGTTTACGGATTTAAAAGTATCTGGATTCCCTGGTTGTGGCCGGTCTTTAATCAGATTTTCTTGATGATTTATCTTTCTGCCTGGTTACGTCGTTCTAATGTGATGACCGGTGCAGAGTGGATTCTTTTCCGTTTTGGATCTGGCCGCGGTGGTAGGCGCTCACATACTATAATTGTTGTTTTTGCGATCTTGAGCTGTCTGGGTTTTCTGGCGTATGGTTTTATCGGACTAGGTAAATTTGTTGAGATCTTTATTCCTTGGGCTAGTGTAAGTCCTTACATTCCTTTTGATGTTCCGGCAGCATATATCCCGCATTTTTACGGTATTATATTTACCTTTTTCGCCGTTTTTTACTCCATTATTGGAGGTATGGCGGGAATCGTATGGACAGATTTGTTACAATACACCATCATGACCGTTTCTTCTATCGCGATTGCGGTGATCGCTTGGCAAGCCATGGGTACGCATACTTTAAATGTTCCCGATGGATGGATGAACCCGTTCTTTGGTTGGAAACTCGATTTGGACTGGACCGGCATTATTGATGAGGTAAACGTCAAAATACTATCTGACGGTTACAGCCTGTTTACCATTTTCTTTATGCTCATGCTTTTTAAAGGAATACTGGCCAGTATCGCCGGCCCGGCGCCCAACTATGACATGCAGAAAATCCTTTCCACAAAATCACCACAGGAAGCTTCAAAAATGAGCGGTTTTGCCAGTATAGCGCTCATGCCCACGCGCTATCTTATGATAGGTGGTTTTAGCGTACTGGCACTCTTGTTTTATGATCGCCTGGATTTACGCTCGGCCGGTGCGCTCGATTTTGAAAAAATTCTTCCCGCCGCCATTCAGCAGTTTGTACCGGTAGGATTGCTCGGTTTATTACTTGCTGGACTTTTGGCCGCTTTTATGTCCACCTTTGCGGGAACGCTTAATGCAGCTCAGGCTTATTTAGTGAACGATATTTATCTGAAACATTACAATCCGCAAGCTTCAGACAAGAAAGTGCGTTTAATGAATTATGTAAGCGGGATTCTCGTTGTTATTGTCAGTATTGTTCTTGGTTTTTTTGTGCAGGACGTGAATTCCATTTTGCAGTGGATTGTTTCCGCACTTTACGGCAGCTACGTGATTTCAAACGTGCTGAAATGGCACTGGTGGCGCTTTAATGGTGCAGGCTACTTTTGGGGAATGCTTTCCGGTATTATTCCAGCGCTCATTTTTCCCATTTTCACAGATACACTTGAGCTATATTATTTTCCCATAATCCTTATTATTTCACTCATCGGTTCACTCGTGGGCACGTACAGCGCACCACCTACCGAAGAAGAAACGCTCATTCATTTCTATAAAAAAACCCATCCCTGGGGAGCCTGGGATCCCATTTATCAAAAAATCATTCAAAAAGAACCCGATTTCCAACGGAATAAAGCCTTTAAACGGGATATGTTTAATGTGGTAATTGGCGTGATCGGCCAGACATTACTGGTGGTGATCCCACTCTATATTATTCTCCATGAGCATGTTTCAATGCTGGTTTCCCTTGCTCTTCTTGCCATCTGTGTGGTAATTCTCAAGAAAAACTGGTGGGATAAAATGAACGAAGAACCTGATTATAATTCTTAAGCATCTAAAAAAAAATGAACGCTAACGAAATTCAAAATCCTACAAAAACGATCCCAGATCACGATAAATTGGTCAAAAACCATCAAAAACTGATCAAAACACCCAATAATCCGGTTGAGGAAACCAACGGAATTTTTCAACGATATGAAAATCCCGTGATCACTGCGGCACACGCTCCCCTGCACTGGCGCTATGATCTGAATGCAGATACCAATCCATTAGGGCTGGAACGCATCGGCATCAACGCCACGTTTAATGCAGGAGCGATGAAATGGGGCGACAATTACGTTCTTGCCGTTCGTGTGGAAGGCAATGACCGTAAATCCTTTTTCGCTATTGCGGAAAGTCCGACGGGCGTTGACAACTTTCAGTTTTGGGATAAACCTATTCAACTTCCACAAACCGAAGAGCCGGACACAAATGTGTATGACATGCGCTTAACCCTCCATGAAGACGGCTGGATTTACGGTATTTTCTGCACGGAGCGCAAAGATCCAAAAGCTCCTGCCGGCGATACGAGCCAAGCGGTTGCGAATGCAGGAATCGTGCGCAGTAAAGATCTTATGAAGTGGGAGCGTCTGCCAGATCTGAGAAGTTATACTGGCCAGCAGCGCAATGTGGTGCTACATCCTGAATTTGTGGACGATAAATATGCCGTTTACACACGTCCACAAGACGGTTTTATAAACGTGGGCGCTGGCGGTGGCATTGGTCTCGGTTATATTAAAAACATGGAAAACCCCATCGTTCTTGATGAAAAAATAATCAATCACAAAGCGTATCATACCATTTACGAACTTAAAAACGGTCAGGGACCAGCGCCCATTAAAACCACCGAAGGTTGGCTGCATCTTGCGCATGGCGTTCGCAATACCGCCGGTGGCCTGCGTTACACTTTATATATGTTTATGACCGCGCTCGATGATATATCTAAAGTCACCCACCAACCGGCAGGTTATTTTATGGCTCCTAATTATGAGGAAACGGTGGGCGATGTGCCAAATGTGCTTTTTGTGAATGGCTGGGTAGAAAATGAAGGTTCCGTTTACATTTATTACGCTTCTTCTGATACACGCTGCCACGTCGCGGTGAGCACTGTGGAAAAATTAGTGGATTACGTTAAAAATTCTCCAGAAGATACTTTTACCTCAGCTGGATCTGTCGAAAATATCATCAATCTTATACACAACAACAAAGGTCTTTATTGATGCAAAAAAATCCAGATATATTCCCTGAACGCTTTTATTCCGAAGTAAAGAATGAGCTTGACGCCATTAAAAATTACTGGGCAACCTACAGCGTTGATGAAGAAAACGGCGGATTTGTGGGGCAGCGCGATCATGACAATAAGCTGATTCCACAGGCTAATAAAGGAGTCATACTGAATACGCGCATTCTATGGTCGTTTTCTGCTCTTGCTGATTTTTACGAGGATAAAGAATCCGAAAAACTGGCAAAAAGAGCCTTCGATTATCTTTATGATTTTTTTCGAGATCAAGAATTTGGTGGAGTTTACTGGGAATTAAATGCGGATGGAATTCCTGTTAACCGAAAAAAACAGGTTTATGCGCAAGCTTTCGCCATTTATGGACTTTCACAATATTATTTAGTTACTAAAGAAGAAAAGGCCAAAGAATGGGCCATCTCACTTTTTGAATTATTGGAAGAACACGCATACGACAATGAAAAAAAGGGATATATAGAAGCGTTTCAGGAGAATTGGTCTGTGGTAGAAGATATGCGTTTAAGCGATAAAGATCAAAATGGTGCAAAAACGATGAACACACATCTTCATGTGCTCGAGGCTTACACATTGCTCTATAAAATATATCCAGAAACCAAAGTCAAAAACGCGCTAGAAAGTC
The DNA here is from genome assembly GCA_038199845.1 of Flavobacteriales bacterium. Classification (GTDB taxonomy): domain Bacteria; phylum Bacteroidota; class Bacteroidia; order Flavobacteriales; family Flavobacteriaceae; genus Leeuwenhoekiella. Next base: position 6,034 of record JBBPYO010000009.1, on the reverse strand, counting down.
TAATAATCCTCTTTTTAGACCGATTTTTGACTGAAGACAGTCATTTTCATCTATTTTTCGACGAAAACTGGCAATTAATGAGCAATATTGTTTCTTATGGTCACGATATTGAGGCGGCCTGGTTACTCATTGAAGCGGCAAAATCCACAGAAAACTCCGAAATAATGCAAAAAACGGATAAAACGGCCTTAAAAGTGGCAAAAACCTTCCTGAAAGAAGGTTATATTCCAGAAAAAGGCGTTCTGAACGAATTCGATAAAAACCAAAATCATTTTGACACAGACCGGCATTGGTGGCCACAGGCCGAAGCTTTAGTTGGCTTACTTTACGCCTATAAAATTGATCCTGATCCTATTTTTAAAGATGCTATTCTCGATATTTGGAATTTCACCAAGACGCTCATCATAGATCACAAAAGTGGAGAATGGTTTTTTAGAATTAACGAAAATAATCAACCTTACAAAGAAGAGGATAAATTGGGCATGTGGAAATGTCCCTATCATAATTCACGTGCTCTTCTCAAAATGTTGAGTGTCCATTAAATTACACTGCGCTACGCTTTTCATAATCTTTAACAAATTGCTTCAGGGATAAATTCCCTTATTTTGGATTTATTCCTATTTTAAGTTACCTTTGTGGGCTATCCATAAAATTATTTTCATGGCTCCCCAGCGCTATAGCATCATTGACGTAGAAACTACGGGCAAAGGCCTACTTGGCAATCGTATCACCGAAATCTGTATTGTTTTATTGGAGGACGACGCCGTTATCGACAAATTTACTTCCCTGGTCAATCCCGAGTGTTTTATTCCGCCGTTTATAACCGGTCTCACTGGGATTGATAATACGATGGTGGAAGATGCACCAAAATTTCATGAGATCGCAGATGAAATAGAACGCATGACCAGAGGTTGCATATTTGTCGCGCACAATGTAAACTTTGATTATAATGTGATTCGGGGTGAGTTCCGCGGGATAGAGCGTGACTTCTTCCGGAAAAAATTGTGCACCGTGCGTCTTTCGAGAAAGCTTATCCCCAAATTGTATTCTTATAGTTTGGGAAAATTATGCACTTCACTGGGCATACCGCTCAATAACCGCCACCGCGCAGAGGGTGATACCGATGCGACCGTCCTTCTTTTCAAACGAATCTTAAGCCTCGATCCTGACGGTGAAACAATCAGTTCTTTCTTAAACGCACGTAGTAAAGAGGCTACGCTTCCACCACATCTCAATAAAGAAAACATTGAAAATCTGCCAGAAAAGACAGGTATTTACCTGTTTTTGGATCAAAAAGGCAAGATAATTTATGCTGGTAAAGCCAAAAATATAAAACAGCGGGTCACGAGTCATTTTTACAGTAAAAAAAACAGTGAATACCTGCTCGCACAGGAAACGCATCGCATAGATTATGAGGTAACCGGTAACGAACTCATAGCATTGCTATTGGAATCTGAAAAAATAGCCAAGCATTATCCCAAATTTAATCAGGCACAGAAAAAAGTACAGAATCCATTCTGTATCGTTTCTTATCAGAACCGGGCGGGCGCCAAACAGCTCGCATTGATTCGCTCTAAATACAAAGACAGCGCGCTAGATTACTTTTTTACCCGTGCAAAAGCCATTGAACGTCTGGAGCAGCTTTGTGAAGATTTTGAATTGTGCCCACGTTTTTGTGGACTTCAGGACACCACAGGCCGCTGCTCACACTATAAAATCACCTCTTGCCACGGCGTTTGTATCAAAGAAGAAGAGGTTTCCGCTTACAATGTGCGCGTTGACCAGGCGATTGCGGCGCTTACACGCACGCATGAGGATTTTGTCATTCCCTGCGCTGGTCGTAATGAAGAAGAACATGCCGTTGTCCTTGTGCGTGAAGGTATTTATCGTGGTTATGGCTATATGGAAAAAGAAAAACAAATCACCACTTTTGAAGAATTCGAAAATTTTATTATTCCGCAGAAAAATTCTTATCATACGGAGCGCATTTTAAAAAGTCATATCCGCGAGTATGGCAGCGCATGTGTGTTGCCTGCATCAACAGCTTTCGAAAAAAGTGCAATTTGGCCTGCTTCCGTCTAAACATACTCTTAAGATCAAGCTTTATTCCTGTTAAACACCGTTAAGTCTCTATTATCGAGCATTCTTTGGGTTATATTTTTGCAATAAATAAAAAAATATATGAATCAGAGTCAAACTTCAGAAGGAGAAATAAAATCTAATAAATCCAATCAGGTTAAAGCATACGGTGCACAGGCAGCAGATGCAGACCTAAAAGAAATGCAGATCGAAAGGCGCAAGCCCACTAAAGATGATGTGCATATTAAAATTACTTATTGTGGTGTTTGTCACAGTGATATTCATCAAGTGCGTAATGACTGGAAAAATTCGGTATATCCAGTAGTTCCAGGTCACGAAATTGTAGGTGAAGTTATTGAAGTTGGTGAAAATGTCAAAAATTTCAAAAAAGGAGATCTTGTAGGAGTTGGTTGTATGGTAGATTCCTGCCAGACTTGTGATTCTTGTAAAGAAGGTTTAGAGCAATATTGTGAAAATGGCGCTACCATGACCTATAATTCAAAAGATGAGCATCTAGAAGGTCAACGTACTTTTGGTGGATATTCTCAGAGCGTAGTGGTAAATAAAGAATTTGTATTAAAAGTACCTGCAAACCTAGATGTTAAGGCTGTTGCACCTTTGTTATGCGCCGGAATCACGACTTTTTCTCCTTTGCACACTTGGAAGATAAAAAAAGGCGATAAAGTAGGAGTTATTGGTTTAGGTGGATTGGGACATATGGGCATGAAATTCGCCCACGCAATGGGAGCTCATACCGTAATGATTACCACTTCTCCCGAAAAAGCAGAAGATGCAAAACGTCTGGGCGCAGATGAAGTTCTTATTTCCAAAGATAAGGAAGCGATGAAAGAGCAAGCAAACAGTTTTGATTTCTTATTGAATACCGTTCCCGTAGGTCACGACACAAATCCATATATAAACATTCTCAAAAGGGATGGTACAATGGTAATGGTAGGCGCAATTGAGCCTATTGAAGTGAATGGCGCAGGCTTGATTACAGGCAGAAAACGCATTGCCGGTTCTATAATAGGTGGGATCAAGGAAACTCAAGAGATGCTTGATTTCTGCGGAAAACATGATATTGTTTCTGATATTGAACTTATTGATATGAAAACCATCAACGATGCATTTATACGCGTAGTAGATGGAGATGTAAAATACAGATTTGTAATTGACATGGAGTCGTTAAACTAAACGTAGAATACAACATTTAAAATTATTGAATGGCCGGTATCTTTATAGGATACCGGTCATTGCTTTTTAGATATATGCGGAAAGAATAGAACATAAAACAATCATCATAATACTTTACTAAAAACGATTTTTTGTTTACCTTTTTTTTCAATTTATTAAACAAAGCTGTACATTTGGACAACTTATAAAAATAAACCTTTTTTCCGAATGAATGCTGTAAAAACCAAATTCAGTATAAAAGACCTTGAGAATTTGGCCGGTGTAAAAGCGCACACTATACGCATTTGGGAAAAGCGCTATCAACTTTTTGATCCCGAAAGAACGGCCACAAACATTCGTACGTATTCCCTTAAGGATTTACAAAAGATCCTCAACGTTTCGTTTTTATTAGAGCATGATTATAAAATTTCAAAAATAGCAAGTTGCAGTACCCCTGAGATAGCGGAACTGGTAGGGGAAATCGTATCGCAAAAGACACAACCAAAAGGACATCAAGGCATCAATTCGTTTAAGATTGCAATGATGAATTTTGATCAGCAGCTTTTTGCCAAAACGTTTGATTCCCTATCGAATGAGTTCGATTTTACAACAATATTCAACGAAGTACTTATACCGCTACTGGAAGAAATAGGATTGCTCTGGCAAACGAATACCATAGATCCCTCGCATGAACATTTTATTACCAATTTAATCAAACAAAAGATATTACTTAGGATCGAACAATATCAACTTACCGAAATTCCGGAAAAATCAAGAGTTTTTGTACTTTTCTTACCCGAAAATGAAATACACGATCTTGGCCTCCTGTTTCTCAATTATGAGATTGTAAGGCACGGTTATAAATGTATTTATCTAGGGCAAAGTATTCTCATAGAAAATTTGAAATACTTAATGATCCATCAATCTAATGTGAGTTTTGTATCTTATTTCACGGTAAAACCAGATCACAGCTCGGTAGCAGATTATGCTAAGGCTTTTAATACAGAATTAGAAAATAACAATGTACCTTTCTATATATTTGGTAGAAAGGCACTTCGGGAAAAAATTAAAGATCTGCCCAAGAATGTGCATGTAATAAAATCAATTGACTCCTTTATTGAAAATTTATAATGAAAAAGAAAATACTCGTAATAGGTTCTGGATTCTCTGCGCTGTCTGCCTCGTGTTATTTGGCGCAGCAAGAGCATGAAGTTCACATTTATGAGAAAAATAGTAGTATCGGCGGTCGCGCGAGACAATTAAAACGAGAGGGTTTCACCTTTGATATGGGTCCATCCTGGTTCTGGATGCCAGACGTTTTTGACCGGTTTTTTGCCGATTTTGGTAAGAAACAGTCTGATTATTACACATTACAAAAACTAAATCCAGCGTACCGCGTATTTTTCGGCAAAGATGATTACATCACTATTGAAGACACTCTCGAGAAAATAAAAAAAGTTTTTGAAGCTGAAGAACCTGGCAGTTCAAAAAAACTGCAACAGTTTATTGACAAGGCCAAAGACAATTACGACGTGGCCATAAAAGATCTGGTTTACCGCCCCGGTGTTTCCCCTTTAGAATTAATCACACCACAAACGATCTTGAAAATTGGGCGTTTCTTCAGTACCATAAGTAAGGATGTTCGCGGTGCTTTTACTAATCCCAAACTTATCCAGATTCTAGAATTCCCCATACTTTTTCTAGGCGCGAAACCTTCGGACACTCCTGCATTTTACAGTTTTATGAATTATGCCGATTTTGGCCTGGGTACTTTTCATCCCAAAAACGGAATGTATTCCGTAATCGAAGGTATAGAATCGCTCGCTAAAGAACTGGGCGTGCAGATACATACTGAAAGTGTTGCGAGCCGCATACGCACTGAAGGCAGTACCGCCGTCGGTCTTGAAATAAACGGAAAAACAGTGCTGGGTGACATTATTTTGAGCGGCGCTGATTATCACCATACCGAAACGCTCCTTCCAGAAAGTATGCGCCAATATTCAGAAAGTTATTGGGACAAGAAGGTTTTTGCACCTTCCTCCCTACTCTTTTACATAGGCTTCAATAAAAAGATTGATAATGTAAATCACCACAATCTTTTCTTTGACACCGATTTTATCCAGCATGCAGAGGAAATTTACGATGTCCCAGAATGGCCTACCGAACCACTTTTTTATGCAAATTTCCCTTCAAAAACTGACCCTTCAATGGCTCCGGAAGGTAAGGATGGCGGCTTTTTTCTTATCCCCATAGCGCCAGGACTTTATGACTCTCAAGAAATACGCAACAACTATTTTGATAAGATAATGGATCGTTTTGAGCATTTAACCGATCAAAAAGTGAGAAAAAACATTATATTTAAGGAGTCTTTTTGTGTACAAGACTTTATTCAGGATTATAATTCCTATAAGGGCAACGCTTATGGGATGGCAAATACACTGTTGCAAACAGCCTTTCTACGACCAAAACTCAAAAGTAAAAAAGTGAAAAACCTGTATTTTACGGGTCAGTTAACCGTACCCGGCCCTGGAGTTCCACCTGCATTGATTTCAGGAAAACTCACAGCGGGTCTTATTGAAAAACAGTAGTAGTACATGAAAGAAATTTTTGACTCCGTATCGTTTAAGTGTTCGCAGATGGTGACACGGTCGTACAGTACTTCCTTCTCAACTGCGACCCAAATGCTTGCACCCAGTATTAGACAAGATATACACAATGTTTATGGTTTTGTGCGTTTTGCCGATGAGATTGTAGATAGTTTTCACGATTATGATAAAAAAGA
>JBBPYO010000008.1:0-2003 GCA_038199845.1 Flavobacteriales bacterium | reverse complement strand
GAGCATTTCCAGCTTGTTTTTCTTGCAGTTCCGCGGCAAATTTAAAACTGTGTGCGGGCACTACGCGATCGTCGTGATCGCCTGTAGTTACCAATGTAGCAGGATAATTTGTTCCAGCTTTTACATTATGCACAGGGGAATAACCTTTAATATATTCAAACATTTCTTTACTGTCTTCAGAAGTCCCGTAGTCGTAGGCCCAGCCAGCGCCAGCGGTAAAAGTATGGTAGCGCAACATGTCCATCACGCCCACCGCGGGCAGCGCAACTTGCATGAGATCTGGTCGCTGGGTCATGGTCGCACCAACTAGAAGTCCACCGTTGGAACCACCGCGAATTGCTAGATATTCTTTTGAAGTATAGTTATTATCAATTAAATATTCCGCGGCAGCAATAAAATCATCAAAAACATTCTGTTTTTTTATTTTGATACCGCCATCGTGCCACGCTTTGCCATACTCGCCGCCACCACGCAGGTTTGGAACCGCGTAAATACCGCCCATTTCCATCCAGATTGCGTTCGTAATGCTGAAGGAAGGCGTAAGACTGATATCAAAACCACCGTAACCGTAAAGCATCGTGGGATTTTTACCGTCAAGTTTCAAACCTTTTTTATGGGTAATGATCATCGGGATTTTGGTTCCGTCTTTTGACGTGTAAAATACTTGTTTGCTCTCGTAGTTTTCAGGATTGAAATTGATCGCTGGTTTCTGAAATAACTCCGATTTTCCGCTGGAAATGTCATATTTATAGATGTTACCGGGCGTAACATAATTAGTAAATGAATAATAAAGTTCTTTATCATCCTTTTCAGCACTAAAACCGCCAACGCTCCCCACACCCGGAAGTTTTATTTCACGGATTAATTTGCCGTCATAATCGTACTGTTTTACCTGAGAAACAGCGTCTACCATATATTCCGCAAAAATGGCACCGCCACCGGTGGAAGGCGAAAGTACATTTTTAGTCTCCGGGATAAAATCCATCCAATTCTCAGGAGTTGGGTTTGCGGCATCCACGGTAACGATTTTCATGTTTGCCGCATTACGGTTTGTAGCGATGTAAAGTTTTGATCCCACATTATCAATCACATTTGAATCAGTATCGGTATTATCAAGAATGGTCACAAAAGCGCTGTTAGGTTTTGTTAAATCCTTGATCATTAATTTGTTGCCAGATGTTGATGTACGCGGATTAATAATCAAATAATGGTCATCTTCGGTGACTTGGGCGCCAATATAGCGGTGTTTCTGATCAGGCTTTCCACCGAAAATAAGTTGGTCATCACTTTGTGCCGTACCCAGTTTGTGGTAATACACTTTATGCGCATCGGTTTTTGCTGAAAGCTCGCTGCCCTCGGGTTTGTCGTAACTCGAATAATAAAAACCTTCGTTCCCTAACCATGACATACCACTGAATTTAATATCTTTCAGCGTGTCTTTCATAATCTCGCGATTTTCAGCGTTCATGACAAGTACTTTCCGCCAGTCGCTTCCGCCCTCCGAAATACTGTATGCGGCCAATTTTCCATTTTTGGAAAAATCCATTCCGCCCAGCGAAATCGTCCCGTCTTCAGAAAAGGTATTTGGATCTAGAAAAACGGTCGCTTTATCCTGATTTTCGTCTGTTTTGTACCTATAAATGACATATTGGTTCTGTAAACCGTCATTTTTATAGAAATAGGTGTAATCCCCTTCTTTAAAGGGCGCGCCTATCTTTTCATAATTCCATATTTTCTCAAGTTTTTGCTTGATTTCTTCCCGGTAAGGGATGTTTTTTAAATAGCCATACGTCACTTTATTTTCGGCCTTTACCCAGACTTCAGTTTCTGGGCTGCGGTCGTCTTCAAGCCAGCGGTAGGGATCTGGGACTTTTTCGCCAAAATACGTATCTACGGTATCCACTTTTTTAGTTTCGGGATAATTTAGGGTCATGCTATTGTTTTTGATATCTTCCTGACTAAAGCCAAATGCGGCAATCAGGAAAAATAGATAGTTGATCTTT
>JBBPYO010000007.1:0-6001 GCA_038199845.1 Flavobacteriales bacterium | reverse complement strand
TTCCCATGAAGCTTCGGTAATTTTGGTGACCGCGGTTATCGTTCCGCTTTCTGGGTTCAGCTCAATCTTGTTATTGAATTCCCTGAAATAAAAAGGATCACCCTTAAAAACACCATTTACCGTTATGGCCGCTTGATCTTGTTTGGGCAAGCGAAGATAAGAAGGTGTGAAATCGGGATAGCGTTGCTTTATTAGCGCTAAACTTTTATTAATGGAAATGCTAATTACGGGCGGCTTTGGTACTTCCGCCGTTTTAAAACCCGCTTGAACCACGCCGTATGAAAGTACTACACCGGTAATCACCAAAACCAGATTGAGAAGCAACGCCCAGACCCCAACATACCGATGTAAAACCGAATAAAAACCGCGTCTGTTCTTTGTCTTTAATTTTACCTGAAAAAATAAGGTTTTTAGAATGATCTTTCGATAAACAATAATTCCGGTGAGCAGGCTCAGAAAAAATATTATTCCCATGATCAGCATAAGCACATTACCAAAAATACCGGCGTGCAGCGAGTAATGAAACCTTACCAACCACATTGTGAATTGTGTTTCCGCATTTATGTCCGCTATAATAGCGCCCGTTTCGGGATGTACAAAAAGATATTTACGGGATTCTGAACGCCTTAGATTGAACAGGATCGTTTCTCCTTTTTTGAAATGAACAATCCGTGTTTCCCAATCTGGATATTCTTTTTGTACGCTTTCAACGGCTTTATCGAGATCCAGTACTTCAATCCCGGGTTGGACGGAATACTCTTGGAAAAGCTGCGAATCTATATCTTCACTAAATATTAGAATCGCTCCAGAAATCCCCAAAATAATCAGAAAAATGCCCGAAATGAGTCCAAAATAGGAATGGTATTTTAAAAGTTTTCTATTGTTCAATTAACATTAGTTTAGAAATTATCCGATTGATTAGCAACAATCCAGAGTGCGATTTTAAATGACAACTGCGCTTGCAAATGTGTTTTTAGAACATCAAAAATGTATTTAAAAACGGAGCAGGACGCTGTGCCCCAATTATAATTTAACCGTTAGGAAAATATTGAAACGAGCACCATTTGCTTTAACGTAATCAGAATCGCGCGCGGCAAATTGTGATAATAAATTATAATAATCTGCATTGAGCAAATTTTCAACGCCCAAACCTAATTTTGTACTGGCACTCAACTGATAGCTTGTGGTTAAATTCAGCAAATTGAAACTATGTATTGGGCCTTGACCATAAAGATAATTCCCATTTTCCTCACTTGAAAAGTGGTCGCGGCCTCCAGAATGAATGTATGCAATGCGCGCCTCAAAGGTCTGTGGCCAGTTATAGGAAAGATAGGTCACGGTTTTAACCGGGGGAATGCGATCGCTGTTCATGTAGGTGTTATAATTGCCATTGTCTTGAGCATCCAGTTTTCCTTCCGTGTAAGAAACCGAACCGCCAAAATTAAGTTGGGGCAGAATTTTGGTATCTAAAGTAAGTTCAAAACCGTATATTTTTTCCGGTTGACGTGCGATCTCAAAAACGCCGCTTTCAGTCTCTCTATAAGTCGCACCAAAATCTGATGTACTTATAAAATAAGCTCCGCTCAAACGCGTGTTCCCAAACCTGCTGTTAAAACCCACCTCATAATTATTTGCGATCACCGCTTCAGAATTGATCTGTTTTAATGTATTTGCCGTTGCAGAACGTAACGTCCGACCTAAATCTGCTATAGAAAAACTTTGTGAGAAACTTACAAAAGGCTTGAAACGCGTCCATTTATTATAGCGTAGGCCCACGTTAAAAGTCGTGGCACTATAATCTACAGTGCCACCTTCTACAGCCACACCGCCACTGGTAGGAATGTCTGAATCACTGCGGTACCTTACCAGCGTGGTAAAATCTGGCACTTCAATATTGATGTTTTCAAAACGAATACCTGCCTTGAGCACAAAATCCCGATACAGCGTTTTAAGCTGTGCGTACGGGGCGAAATTCTTCATGTCCATTTGAGGTACCCAAGGTCTTCCGTCCACCAGGCCTTGCGCTGTTTTATCATTTAAAATGTCTATTCCATATAAAATATTTCCAGTTATTTGACCGAATTGGTACGGTGTGTTCAAATTGAAACGCGCCCCTTTTTTTGAGGAAACAATAGTAGACTGCCCACCTTCGAGTCCGAGCCCGGGATCGTATAAACTACTGGTAAAGCCGTAAATGGTCTTGAAATCCTGCATGTACAGATTAAGTCTGAAATCTGTATTGCCAAAGATTTCAGCGTAATCATAAATGAGCTGGGCATTGTGATTGTACCTGTTACCTTGATCTACGCCTAAATCATCTCCAAAAACGCCAATAGTGGGCGTCTCACCGTAAATACCATCTTGGGCGATGTAATCGCTGTTTTGATTACTGCTATAGTAATTGTACATCAACCCAATTTGCTGTTTGGGAGTAATTTGATAATTCAATTTACCGAACAGACTGTATTGATTGGTTTCTCCCAAACCATAAAACGGAGAGATCACCTCGCCATTTGCATCTTTAAACACTCCCGTCTGCCGTAAACTGCCGCTGGCCACATAGCCCAGCGCACCCACACGTCCAGAAAATGTCTGAATGAGTTTCGTCCCTATGGAATGGTCAAATGCAGCAAGTGAACCATCACTTCCCAAACTTGTTGTACTCTCTAATTTTTTGGCCGAAGTAGTGGTTTTGGTAATATAGTTGATGATTCCACCGTCGGCGCCGTTTCCATAGATTGCAGTCGCGCCTTTTATGATCTCAATACGCTCTATCGCGCTGGGATCTATGGTATTCACATCCCTATCACCGCTGCGCAATGGTGTAGATTGTGGGATTCCATCTATTAATACCAGCATATTTCTTCCTCTAAGGGTCTGGCCGGTACTGCTGGTTCGGTTTGTACTCAGCGCAATCCCTGGAACTTCCTGAAGCAAGTCGCCCGCATTGACGCTGATTTGGGATAAATTCTCTATTTCTTTGGCTGAAATCACCGAAACTGATGATGGCACTTCATCCAGCGTTTCCCGGGTTCTGTTAGACGTGATCACAACTTGTTGCAGCCCTTCCATTGCCGTTTGTAAGGTTACAGAAAGAACTATTTCTTGTCCAGCAGTGAGCGTTACTTCTCTGTCGAGTGTGGTAAAACCAATCGTCGAAAATTCAATAACGTACGTGCCTGCAGCAAGATTGTCCAGGTTATAATTACCTTCTATATCTGAAACCGTGCCCTGTGTTAATCCTTTTAAATGCACCGATGCATAGGGAATTGGCTTGTTATTTTCATCTGTAATTGAACCGTTAACGGAAGCTTGCTGGCTGTAAAGTGAGCCGAAACTAAAAATTAAGGCAAGAAAATGTAGATACTTGATCATTAGGCTTATTTAGATTTTATATAAATAATGCAAATATAGAATCATTCTAAACAACGCCGTATATTTCTACGTTTAATTTAAATAATCGTTAAATTTAATTTACAGTTAATTGTTTTTCAAGTATATATAAAACTTATTGACCAAAATAAAAAAACCTCACAGTTAATTAAACTGTGAGGTTTTTTTCAAATAACTACTTTAAGTATCTGTTTACCTTTCATTTAAGAGCCGCACATAACACAGTCGTCATCCCCTTCAGATTCTTTTGCCTGTGCAATAATGGCTTTCATTTCTGCTTGACTCATGGGCGTTGTGTCCACTTCTACTGTTGCCTTTGGTGCGGTTTTTTGACTTTCGGCGGAAATAGGTTCAGCAACATAAACAGCTTCTGGCTCTTCTGAAGTTTCATTTCGCTGAACCTTCGATCCGCTTGATTCTAATGTTCTTGCTGCACGCCGCGCTACGCGTTGTGGCTTTTCTTCCGCTTGCGGTTCTGCTGTTTTCTCCTTATCCAGCGTGAATTTAATGGCGTCTACGGCAGATTTTGTGCGTAAATAGTACATTCCTGTTTTCAAGCCGCTTTTCCAAGCGTAAAAGTGCATGGAAGTAAGTTTTGAATAATTGGCATTTTCCATAAACAGATTGAGCGACTGCGACTGATCGATAAAATAACCGCGGTGGCGCGACATATCAATGATATCTTTCATGCTCAGTTCCCAGACCGTTTTGTACAGTTCTTTAAGATCATCGGGAATACAATCTATATCCTGAATAGAACCGTTAGAACGCATAACCGCTTGCTTCAGATCTTCATTCCACAGATTAAGTTCCACAAGATCTTCCAATAAATGCTTGTTCACCACGATAAACTCGCCAGAAAGTACGCGGCGCGTATAAATATTAGACGTGTAAGGTTCAAAAGCTTCATTATTCCCTAAAATCTGCGATGTGGAAGCAGTAGGCATCGGCGCTACAAGCAACGAGTTGCGCACGCCATGTTCCATAACCTGGGCGCGCAAAGCTTTCCAGTCCCATCTTCCGCTCAATTCTTCATCTTTGATTCCCCAAAGGTTGTATTGAAATTCCCCTTTTGAAATAGGTGATCCTTCAAAAGACGAATACGGGCCTTCCACTTTGGCCATTTCCATAGAAGCGGTTACGGCTGCGAAATATAGCGTTTCAAAGATTTCCTCGTTCAATTTCTTGGCTTCATCGCTCGTAAACGGCATGCGCAGTCTGATAAAAGTATCGGCAAGACCTTGTATTCCTAAACCGATAGGACGGTGGCGCATGTTCGAATTTTCGGCTTCTTTGATCGGATAGTAATTACGATCTATAACCTTGTTCAGGTTTCTGGTTACGCGCTTGGTGATTTTAAATAGTTCTTTATGGTCAAAAGCGCCATTTTTTACAAACATGGGCAACGCGATAGAAGCGAGGTTGCAAACCGCAACTTCATCCGGACTTGTATATTCCATGATTTCTGTACAGAGGTTTGAAGAACGGATCGTCCCCAGGTTTTTCTGGTTTGATTTCCTATTTGCCGCATCTTTGTACAACATGTATGGCGTACCGGTTTCAATTTGGGATTCCAATATTTTTTCCCATAATTCGCGTGCCTTTATTGTTTTACGGCCTTTTCCAGCTTCTTCATATTCCAGATATTTTGCTTCAAATTCTTCACTGTGCATGTTAAAGAGATTCGGGCATTCATTGGGACACATGAGCGTCCACGTGCTGTTTGCCTCTACTCGTTTCATAAACAGATCTGGGATCCACATTGCATAAAAAAGATCACGTGCGCGCATTTCCTCTTTACCATGATTTTTCTTAAGATCCAGAAAATCCATGATATCTGCGTGCCAAGGTTCAATGTAAATAGCAAACGAACCTTTGCGTTTTCCACCGCCCTGATCTACGTAACGTGCCGTGTCGTTGTACACGCGCAACATGGGCACAATTCCATTAGACGTGCCATTTGTACCGCCAATATATGCTCCAGTAGCGCGGATATTATGTACGGAAAGACCAATTCCGCCTGCACTTTGGGAGATTTTAGCGGTTTGTTTCAGCGTATCATAAATCCCGTCGATACTGTCATCCTGCATCGCAAGTAGAAAACAGGAGGACATTTGTGGTTTAGGCGTACCGGAATTAAAAAGTGTGGGCGTGGCGTGAGTAAAGTATTTTTTGGACATTAATTCGTAGGTTTCCTTTACAGATTCCAAGTCGTCCATGTGAATTCCCAAAGAGACGCGCATCAACATATGCTGTGGGCGCTCGGCAATCTCACCGTTCAATTTCAGCAAATAAGAACGTTCCAAGGTTTTAAAACCAAAATAATCATAGCCATAATCCCTACTGTAAATAATCGAAGAATCAAGTTCGTCTTTGTGCTTCATCAGCACTTCGTACACATCATCTGCAACGAGCGGCGCTTTTTTACCGGTACGCGGGTTTACGTATTCATACAGATCTGTCATCACATCGCTAAAGCTCTTTTTCGTCTTTTTATGCAAGTTGGATACCGAAATGCGCGCGGCAAGTTTCGCATAATCCGGATGCGACGTGGTCATCGTTGCAGCAACCTCAGCGGCCAGATTATCGAGCTCACTCGTAGTTACCC
>JBBPYO010000006.1:0-2084 GCA_038199845.1 Flavobacteriales bacterium | reverse complement strand
TTTGAATCCATGCGCAATTTTGCCGATTATTTAAAACAGCGTGATCATAAGTTGGTCTATTACGGCATCAATTACCCCGAAAATCAGCAGGAACTTCCAAAAAACCTCAACCAATTAATCGCCCAGGAAAAAATTGAAAAATTTGAATATCAACTTCCCGATGAATACCGCCTCGACGAACAGTTAAAAATCTTTTGTGAGCAGCTCACTATTCCTTCAGAAGTTTATGATACGGAACATTTTTTGACCACACGGGAAGATCTTGCCGCATTCTACAAAGGGAAAAAGCAATATACCATGGAATATTTTTATCGCAACATGCGGAAAAAGTACGATATTCTGATGTTCAATACCAAAGATCCGGAAGGTGGAAAATGGAATTTTGATAAGAGCAACAGAAATAAATGGAAAGGTAACCCCGAGATTCCGCGTGAGCGTAAATTCAGCAAAGATATTTCCACCACTTTACAGGAAATTGAAAAAGCCGGGATAATAACCTTTGGGAATATTGTGGAATCTTCATTTAATTGGCCTACTTCTCGGGAAGAAGCACTTTCGATCCTTAATTATTTTTGCAAAAACCTGCTTGTTCATTTTGGCGATTATCAAGACGCTATGGATCCTGATGAACATTATCTGTACCACAGCAGATTAAGTTTCGCCATGAATAGTAAAATGCTTGATCCGCTAGAAGTAATTCATTCGGTAATTGATTACTGGCGTGATCACAAAGATCAGATTAACATTAGCCAGGTAGAAGGTTTTGTGCGGCAAATTCTTGGTTGGCGGGAATATATGCGCGGTATTTACTGGATGGAAATGCCTGGCTACGCCGAAAAAAATAAATTGGAGAACCACAATCCCCTACCCGATTTCTACTGGACAGCAGATACTAAAATGAATTGTCTGCACCATGCGATCAAGCAAAGCCTGGATCATGCCTACGCGCACCATATACAGCGGCTCATGATCACCGGTAACTATGCGCTACTCACCCAGACCGATCCCGCGGAGGTTGATGCTTGGTATTTAGGCATTTATATAGACGCGATAGAATGGGTAGAAATTACCAATACACGTGGGATGAGCCAATTTGCAGACGGTGGACTTGTAGCTACAAAACCCTATGTTTCTAGCGGCAGTTACATTCATAAAATGAGTAATTACTGTGAAGCTTGTATCTACAGTGTAACTAAAAAAGAAGGTGAAAATGCCTGTCCATTTAATAGCCTATATTGGAATTTTCTCGATGATAAAAGGGAGTATTTCAAGGATAATCAGCGCATGAGCCTGATGCTTTCCATTTTAGACAAAAAAGATAGAAAACAACTGGAAACCCTTAAAAATCGGGCGAATGACATAATAAATCACCCTGAAAACTATTAGAAATAACGTTAAACCGTTGTTAAGCCATTAAGTGATCTTCGTGTTATTATTATCTTTAATATTGATAACTGATAATAACCTATACTATTTTTACATAGAAATTTGGGTTTCATTTGCTAAAAATGGTTTCATACGGAGTAAAATATTCTATAAAAATGCTTCATAATCTATGACTTTGAGTATAATTTTATACTTTAGTCATACATTTTATAACTAACGGTTTTTTTGTCAGAACAATTAATAAATATTGAACTTTAATTTAACTTAATCATTATGAGAAAATTATTTGTAGCCCTATTTATGATGGGATTAGTAAGCACGGCATTTGTAAGCTGCAGGGAAACCGCAGGAGATAAGATGGAAGATGCGGCAGATGATGCAGGTGATGCTGTAGAGGATGCTGTAGACTAGATTAAAAAAATTACATTTTTGATGTAACAATCAACAAGCCCACGAATTATCGTGGGCTTTTTTTTATGTTTTATATAATAAAAGTTTAGTGGAATTTAACAGGAGAATTCAGTGGTTGTACCCGAAATTTAAAGACATTATTTAATCAAAATTATGTGCTGTTTCTGTATTCGATAAGAATCTTTGAGCAGTTACATTTGAAAAAAACAAATTTATAAAATGGCAAAGAAAATCACAGATATTCAGGGAACTTGGGAACTAGCCAATGGCGTTAAAATGCCTTATTT
>JBBPYO010000005.1:0-3581 GCA_038199845.1 Flavobacteriales bacterium | reverse complement strand
CAATATACAGGAAAAACCAACGAAACGCTTCCAATATGGAATCGAGGAGCCAACCTGATATGAACAAAGCAATACAAAAGGATTCCCATTCACTTGTGATCTCGCTGGAAGAAAAAGTGGGGATCGTAAAATCGGCATTTGATCTTATGGGCTGGGAACAGTTTGCACCTTTAGTGCTGTTTGTGGGCCACGGAAGCCACTCTGCCAATAATCCATTTAGTTCGAGTTTGGATTGTGGAGCCTGTGCCGCAAGTCCAGGACGGCACAACGCACGGTTGCTGGCAAAGCTCGCCAACTTACCAGAAGTCAGAAAGGCTTTGGCAAAAGAGCATGGTGTCATTATTCCAGAGACCACGCTATTTTTAGGGGCAGAGCACAACACAACCACAGACGACATCTTACTTTTTGATTCCGAAGCTCCAGAATCTTACAAAACAGCTATACAAAGTTTGAAAAAGAACCTGTCAAAAGCGCAGGAAACCGCTACCCAAGATAGGCTGGGTAATAAAGGCAATAGCATTTCTTCTGCGCAGCAAAAAGCGAACGACTGGTGCGAAACGCGACCAGAATGGGGACTTTCCAAAAATACGGGTTTTATCATAGCTCCACGCACCTTGACCAAAAACACAAATCTGGATAGTCAGTGCTTCCTTCATTCCTATGACTGGGAATTGGACACTACCGGAAAAGCCCTTGAAGCTATCATGCAGGGGCCAATGGTTGTAACGCAGTGGATCAATAACCACTACTACTTCTCTACGGTGGACAATAAAATATACGGAGGCGGTTCTAAGATCACCCATAACATTACAGGTAAATTTGGAGTCGTTCAGGGCAATGGAGGCGACCTTAAAATGGGTCTCCCACTACAATCTTTATTCGCGTCTGATGATGCAATGTACCATCAACCGTTGCGCTTGTCGGTAATGATTCAAGCGCCGATCTCACGCGTATCGGAAATTCTAACCGGAAACCCGAATTTAAAATCCCTGCTCGATAACGAATGGATTTATTTAATGGTGATGGATCCTGAACAAAACAATGAGATATACAGTTATAAAAAGTCCATGAAATGGGTGTTAGCTTCGGAGGATAAAACAAGTACAACCGTTCAAAAAAACGATACTTCGGATTTCCCCTTGACTGAAATTACACTCTAATATGTTGATATGAAGTTGATTTATGGATATGATTTGTTAGATAGGCGGACTCAAACAAATAAAAGAAAGGGCGGAAATGAACTATGATTTGGAGCAAGTACTTTTTAAAAATGTAATTGGCTTAAGTTGAACTATTTGTGAATTTAGATTGACAATAAGTATGTTTCAATTAACCAGTTCATACTCCTTGATCAAAATATTTGCAGGGATTTTAATATGTTTAGTTAGCGTTCTGATTTGCGCAAGAGTCAGTTTTCTTTTTCTGTTTAAGATTTCAGAAACCTTGCTCTGGCTGTTTATAATTTCACCCAAATCCTTATCGTTGATCCTTATCTGTTCCATCATAAAATGAATCGCTGGCATGGGATTTGGCTCTGGAATAGGGTAGTACTCTTCTTCATATTTCCTCAAAACCAGGGCCAACATATCCAGTTCGTCAGATTCTGGAGAGCCTTCCTCAGCGTTAAAAATTTCAGGCATGCGCTTGAGGTAGATTTTGTATTACTCTTCGGTTTTTATGATCTCTATTTCCGTACTATTGATTATTGATTTCCAATTGATCGTATGTTGAGTGAGTTCCTATAAAAAAGACAAAGACAAGGTTTTGGCATGTTTATAAGCCTTTAAAATTACTGAGATTATGATCTATTTTGGAAATAGATCATAAAGATTGATTCTAGAATCTCATCCCACATTCATAAAACAAACCCCGTTTTTATTGACTTCCTCTCCGGCGGTTTCATGAATATGGCCAAAAATATGAAAATCAGGTTGAATAATTTTCACATAATCATAAAGCAATTTACAACCCGTTCCGTTATCTAAAATGGAAAAAGCGGGACTGTGGGTCAATAGGAAATTGATAGCTTGTTTAGGAAGTTCCGGAAAATTATGCAACCAAGGCCGAGCAGCTAAGGCATGAAAACGAATACCTGCAATGGAACAACCATTATCTTCAAATAAAATAACATTCTTCGGAACAAGATCTTGAGCCGCCTCTGGTTCGAGATCAAAGATGAGGTCATGATTTCCGGGCATGAATATTTTGTGAACGGCTGGCAATTCGGAAAACCAGGCAAAAAAGTCTATTAATTCTTCCAAATTGCCGTCATTGCATGCATCGCCACAGTGGACGAGAATGTCTGTGCGTGGAATGATTAGATTTCGATGTGCGCTGTGCGTGTCTGAAAGTAACGTAATGTGTTTATTGTTGTGAAATATATACTTCATTTTCGGCTGGTTTTTGACGGTTTTTGATTGATTTGAGCTGTTTTTTGGTTATTTCCAGTCGTTTTTGAGCGGTTTTGAATTCATTAATAAATTCTTTTTTGCCGAATCAATAAGGTTGATTTTGCGCTGATTTAAAGTCTTTTTATGTTACGCCTATTTGTAAAATGTTGATGGTTTTTATTTTTATTCAGGCGTTTGATCTGTTAAATAAAGTAAAATAAATACTTCATTTTCGGTCGATTTGAGTCTGTTTTTGATCAATTTAGGCTGTTTTTGGTTATATCTTATTGGTTTTTAAACGAATTACTCATTGCTCTTTCCGAATCAATAAACGAATCGTGCTTTTTTGCCGGTTTTTCAATGTTATACTGGCTGGCAAATCGTTAAATAATCCTTTTTGAAATAGTGATTTGCCGTACTCATTTTCGTAAATTAATAGGTTCTATGATAAATTAGTTGGTGCAGTAAATGTTCAATCTTTCCGAATTATGGAAACTTCTGGCGCAATATGATTTAGAGAATGAATTGCAGTTCAGCGCACGAGCTCTATTAGAGCAGAACCTTCAAGGATAATGCTGCTCAATCGAATGTGAGGAATAGTCTTCAAATGAATGTGTAATAATAGGACAAAGGGAGAATAACGAAGTTCAAAGTTTTTTAAGATCACAGTACGAACGAAGTAATTTTACATATTTTTAACAAGAATTGAAAATAGGTAAATTGAAAGCCTTTTAATTTGTTTTTTAGATTTTCATCAGATTTATGAAATGCAATTTAAAATAGAATTAAAAGAAAATCTAAAATCAGATGCTGGCGCGAGCGTCCCGCTCGTGCACGCATACAATAGGTTTTTATATATTGAATCGATGTTTCTACCCAGCATCGCTACTTTTCCATCCTAAAAGAGAGCATCTACCGCTGCCGTGCCAATAAAGGTATGGAGGTTTTTGCGTATTGTTTTATGCCGAATTAGAAATGATATTATAATCCATATGGGAAAAGGCTTGCGGTTACGAGCGGGACGCTCGTACTAGCAAATGGCTGAAATGGCAGCAGCGTCCGAGCGATGCTGGCGCGAGCGTCCCGCTCGTGCACACAGACCATAAATTTTTTATAAACTTAAAAAGATGAGCAGAAAGTATAAATTTCAAAATCCAACGGCAGCTTATTTTATAAGTTTCGCGACGGTTT
>JBBPYO010000004.1:0-6708 GCA_038199845.1 Flavobacteriales bacterium | reverse complement strand
GTGATCGTTGATGAAGCGCATTCGTTAGGCGTTTTGGGCAAAAAAAACCTCGGTTTAGTACAAGAAATCGGTCTAAAAGACCAAGTTTTCGCTCGTTTGGTAACTTTTGGAAAAGCCATAGGTTGCCACGGCGCCGCAATTTTGGGAAGCGCCGATTTAAAAACATATCTGGTCAATTTTGCCCGAAGCTTTATTTACACAACGGCACTTCCACCGCATGGGGTAGCTACAATTTTAGCGGCTTATGAGCATCTTTCGAATAATAATGTCATCCCGAGCACAATCGAGGGATTCCCCAATGAATTCCAAAAACTCCGTCAAAACATAAAAACCTTCAACTTTCAACTTGTAACCTGCAACCTGCAACCTTTTTTCATACCAAGTAAATCGGCTATTCAATCGGTTATAATACCAGGTAACGAGCGGGCAAAATTGCTTTCGCGGAAGCTTAAAACGGCCGGTTTTGAGGTAAAAGCTATTTTATCTCCCACGGTTCCAAAAGGTCAGGAACGCCTGCGTTTTTGCCTGCACAGTTATAATACCGAAACTGAAATTACTGAGGTATTAAAAACTTTAAGTGAACTTATAAATAACCTCCCTCCCTTGGGGAAGGATTGAGGGTGGGATTCGTAAATTTGCCGCATGCAAAAACAGACCTTTTTTATAACCGGGATTTCCACTGAAGTGGGTAAAACCGTGGCTTCGGCCATTATAGCCGAAGCTTTGGAAGCCGATTATTGGAAGCCCATTCAGGCGGGTGATCTGGAAAATTCGGACACGCATAAAGTGAAGGCCTTGATTTCCAATAATAAAACGAAATTTCACCCCAACGCTTTTGAACTGCAAACGCCCATGAGTCCGCATGCGGCGGCAGAAATTGACGGAATTAACATTATTTCCGCAGAAATAAAAGTTCCAGAAACTGAGAATAATTTGGTCATAGAAGGCGCCGGCGGACTTTTAGTTCCCATCAGTCAGACCGAGACCATTCTCGATCTCATCAAACCGGAATATAAAGTAATCATAGTTTCCCGACATTATTTGGGCAGCATTAACCATACTTTGCTTACTATAGATAAACTGAAACAAAGCGGAAAAAGAATTTTCGGCATCCTTTTCAGCGGAGCGGAAAATCCTTCCACAGAACAAATTATTGCTAAAATGAGCGGCGTGAAAATCATCGGAAGAATTGACGAAGAACCTTATTTTGATGAAATGGTGGTCAACGAATATGCAGGTAAATTCGGTGGGCAGCTCACGTCACCCTGAATTTATTTCAGGGTCACACAATAATCTCACGTGTGACGTTTCAGACGCGCTACGGGTGCGATGCTGAAACAAGTTCAGCATGACGGAAAGTAAGACAACGCCACCGTCACCCTGAATTCATTTCAGGGTCACACAAGAAGCTCACGTATGACGTTTCAGACGTGCTACGGGTGCGATGCTGAAACAAGTCCAGCATGACGGAAAAAATAATTTATTATGCAAAAAAGCTATGTATATATAATGACTAATACCTACCGTACTACACTTTATATAGGCGTAACTTCTAATCTAGAAAAACGTGTTTTAGAACATATTAATGGAATAGGATCAAAATTCACAGCCAAATACAATTTAAAAGACTTGATTTATTTTGAAGAATTCATTGATATAAATCAAGCAATAGCAAGAGAAAAACAATTGAAAAACTGGCATCGTGATTGGAAGTTGAATCTGGTGCGGCAAATCAATCCTAAACTGGAAACTTTGGAAATATTTTAAATTCGAATTGGTGAAGCTCTTTGTGCGATGCTGAAACGAGTTCAGCATAACGGAAAGTAAGACAACGCCATCGTCACCCTGAATTTATTTCAGGGTCACACAAGAAGCTCACGTATGATGTTTCAGACGTGCGGCTTGTGCGATGCTGAAACAAGTTCAGCATGACGGAAAGAATGAATTCTCATTCTGAAACCGATCAATAAATAGTAATAGCAATAGAAATAATAATAGAATGAATCTTCAACAACGCGACAGCGCACATATCTGGCACCCGCTTACACAGCATAAATTGCACCCGTTTGCGATGCCCATTGTCAAGGCGAAGGGCGCGGTGCTTTATGATGAAAATGGCAAGGAATATATAGATGCGGTTTCCTCGTGGTATACCGCGATGTACGGCCATTGCAACGATTTTATCATTGAGCGCGCCCATAAGCAGATGCAGCAGCTTGATCAGATTATTTTCAGTGGTTTTACACATGAGCCAGCGGTGGAACTTTCGGAGAAATTAATGGCGATTTTGCCCAAAAATCAGGCAAAACTGATGTTTAATGACAATGGTTCCACGGCGACCGAAATCGGTATTAAAATGGCGCTGCAATACCACGATAATAAAGGCAATCAACGCAAAACCTTACTCGCTTTTGAAAACGGTTTTCACGGGGATACGCTGGGAGCAATGTCCGTCAGCGGACTCTCGGTCTATAATGGTCCGTTTGAAGAATTTTTTATTGACGTGAAGCGTATCCCTTTGCCCAATGGCGAAAATGAAGCGGAAATATTGCGGAAAATAGATAATTTCCATGCCGAGAGTCCGCTGGCGGGCTTTATTTACGAACCTTTAGTTCAGGGTGCGGCAGGAATGAAAATGTACAAAGGCGAACATTTGGAAGCTATTTTGCAAAAGTGTCAAAAACTAGGAATCATCACAGTCGCCGATGAGGTGATGACCGGTTTTGGAAAGACCGGAAGTTATTTTGCTTCAGACCATATCAAAACCAAGCCCGACGTGATCTGCCTTTCCAAAGCACTTACCGCAGGTCTCGTCCCCATGGGGATCACAACCTGTACGCAAGAAATTTTTGACGTATTTTATGATGATGACATTGGGAAAGGACTGTTTCACGCGCATACGTATTCAGGAAATCCCATCGCTTGTGCCACCGCGATCGCGGGGATAGAATTGTTGCAATCAGAAGAAATTCAGCAGAATATAAAGAATATTGAAGGCTGGCATCGGGAATTTTCTGCGGAAATCAAGGATCACCCCAAAATGCGTTCCATACGCCAGCAAGGTGTGATTTTTGCGCTTGACCTCAATATTTCCATGGAACGCTATGGCGATTTACGGTATAAAATCTTCGATTTTTGTATGAAAGAGGGTGTTTTTTTGCGTCCACTGGGAGAAACCATTTATATTTTGGCGCCTTATGTGACCACAAAAACGCAAATGGAAAAAATTTACGCGGTTATCAAAAAAGTACTTGAACGGTTTTAACGTATCCTGCAAGGCTTTGTGCTGAGCTTGTCGAAGTATATTCCCGCTTTTTCAGCGGGTTCCTTGTAAGTATCCGTTTCATTTTTTATGTTATAACCTGTTAATATGAGTAAAACCTACAAGGAGACCTTCATACTTCGGGTGACACCTTGCCGGTTAGGCCGATCACTTAAAGCTTCAATAAAATTTTATTACTCTCAAATATTGAAACCTTACTTTTGCATCAAAACCACTTCAACTTGAAACAACCCATTGCCATTACAGGACGTTCCGCTATTTCTGCTTGTGGGGCCGACCAGTCAAAATATGAGGATTTAAACCATAACCTCACTTTTGATCAAAAATTGAATGCTTGGGTAGGAAAATTGCCCGAAAACATCCAGAAATCGATCAAAAACCTTCAAAAATCGGATCGCAATTTTAACGCGCTTGATCCCAGCGTTCTTTACGCGATCCATACTTCCAGAGAAGCGGTAAAACAAGCGGGTTGGGCAAAAGGATCAGATTTCGGCATCAACATTGGTTCTTCGCGCGGGGCGACCCAACTTTTTGAAAAATACTTTTCCGCTTTCGCGAAAGAAAACAAGAGCACCACATTGGCATCGCCCACGACCACACTAGGAAATATCTCCTCCTGGGTAGCACAGGATCTGCAAAATAACGGACCCGAAATCTCACATTCCATCACGTGTTCAACCGCTTTGCACGCGCTGTTAAATGGAGTGGCCTGG
This sequence comes from Flavobacteriales bacterium, assembly GCA_038199845.1. Classification (GTDB taxonomy): domain Bacteria; phylum Bacteroidota; class Bacteroidia; order Flavobacteriales; family Flavobacteriaceae; genus Leeuwenhoekiella. The sequence goes on along the minus strand of JBBPYO010000004.1, from coordinate 2,712 downwards.
TTACAATCTGGAATGTGCGATAAATTTCTAGTGGGCGGCAGTGAGGCCGCACTTACGCCATTTACGATCGCGCAGATGCAGGCGATGAAAACCTATAGCCGCGCCAATGCTGAAAGTGATTATCCCTGTCAGGCTTTTGACCTAAAAAAGACTGAAAATACGATGGTTCTAGGTGAAGGTTCGGCTTCTGTTTGTTTGGAAATTGGCGAAAGCGAAAATGCGCTGGCATATATTGCCGGAGTGGGTTATGCGACCGAAAAATTGAAACATGCGGTCTCTATTTCCGCTGAAGCGGGATGCTTTCAGAAATCGATGAAAATGGCCGTGGTGGATGCTTTTGGTAGGATTGATAACGTTGAGAAAGATGAGATTTCCACCTTCGCGGAAATGACAGAAAATATAGATGCGATTGTGATGCACGCTCCCGGAACTATGCTGGGTGATGAGAGCGAATTTAAGGCCATTAAGGCCGTTTTTGGAGATAAAACGCCATTATTAACAACCAATAAATGGAAGATAGGACACACCTTTGGCGCCAGCGGATTGTTAAGTCTTGACCTCGCCGTATATATGTTACAGACACAGCAATTTATAGACGTGCCCTTTATTTCGCCGCAAGGCAAACCGAAAAAAATGGATAGTATTTTAATTAATGCAGTCGGTTTTGGTGGTAATGCGGTTAGTATTTTATTACGCAAAGCTTAGGATTCAGCAGGGTTATAAACAACATATTTAGTACTTTTGAACTCAACAATGCTTTTTTATGAGACATGACTGGAGCCGGGAGGAAATCCTGGAGATTTACAATACACCCTTGATGGAACTGCTTTATGAAGCGGCCACCGTACATCGTAAAAACCATGATCCCAATACGGTTCAGGTTTCTACCTTACTTTCTATAAAAACAGGTGGCTGTCCAGAAGATTGCGGCTATTGCCCTCAAGCGGCGCGTTATAACACAAGTCTTGAAGGTAATGACCTTATGCGTGTTCAACAAGTAAAAGCACAGGCGTTGCGGGCAAAAGCAGCCGGTAGTTCGCGGGTCTGCATGGGTGCGGCGTGGAGAAATGTCAAGGACGGGGAAGAATTTGACCAAGTGCTGGAAATGGTGCGCACCATCAATAAAATGGACATGGAGGTATGCTGTACGCTTGGCATGATCACTGAAAACCAGGCACAACGTCTTGCCGAAGCCGGTCTGTATGCTTACAACCACAACCTCGATACTTCAGAGGATTATTATAAAGATGTAATTTCCACGCGTGCGTTTCAGGATCGGTTGGATACAATTGGCAATGTGCGCAAGACCAATGTGACCGTTTGTAGCGGTGGGATCATTGGCATGGGTGAAAAGTTGGAAGACCGTGCGGGCATGCTTGTGGCGCTGGCAACGTTAGATCCACAGCCGGAGAGCGTTCCCATAAATGCTTTAGTAGCTGTTCCCGGGACACCAATGGAAGAAATTGAACCCATTTCAATCTGGGAAATGGTGCGTATGGTGGCCACCACGCGTATTGTAATGCCTGAGACACAAGTGCGACTTAGTGCTGGTCGTACCAAGATGAGTAGGGAAGGGCAGGCGATGTGCTTTTTTGCCGGAGCAAATTCCATTTTTGCCGGCGATAAATTGCTGACCACTCCAAATCCCGATGTGACCGAAGATATGGAAATGTTCAAAATGCTTGGATTGAACCCGCAGCGCGCTTTCGAGAAAAAAGCACAACCACAAACCGTGGAAGCGACGGAATCAAAGCATGTGCCGCTGGGCGAAAAACCAAAATGGTCACGTCCTGGACATAATATTCCGCGTAATGAAGAAGCAAAGGCCAAGTCCAAATCGCAGTCTAAGACTTAAAGCTTGTTTAAACCGACTTCTTTATGATTTCGAGTATTTTGTAAATCTGACATTATAATAATAGGCAAGTATACCGATATTCCCAATTTTTATGGCTATTTAGAATCGTAAACTACTGAAAATCAATTTGAATTGAAGTAAATATACTTTTAATTTTAAACGTTCTTATAATTGAAGCTAACGGAGATACATAGGGTAAAAAGTATTACCAAATCTGACTTTATCAGAAATTACCTAAAGCCTCAAAAGCCTGTGGTAATCGAACATCTCATTGATGACTGGCCTGCTTATGCCAAATGGGATTTAAATTATATCAAAGAAATTGCCGGTGATAAGGTTGTGCCGTTGTATGATGATCGTCCAGTTACCCATAAAGACGGTTTTAACCAGGCACATGCCAAAATGAAAATGGCCGATTACATCGATCTGCTTCGGAAAGAACCTACTAATTACCGCATTTTTCTCTACAATATCATGAAAGATGTACCGTCTTTAAAGGCGGATTTTAATTTTCCAAATATTGGTCTGCACCTCCTCAAACAGATTCCTATGGTCTTTTTTGGTGGGGAAAACAGCAAGGTTTTTATGCACCACGATATTGACTGGGCAGACATTTTACACTTTCATTTCCATGGGGAAAAGCAGTGTATCCTGTTTCCGCCAGATCAGACAGAAAAACTTTATAAAGTACCACATTCCTTAATTACCAGAGAGGATATTGACTTTGATAATCCCGATTATAATAAATTTCCAGTACTTGAGGGCGCCGAAGGTTTTATCACCCATTTAAAGCACGGGGAAACACTTTACATGCCAGAGGGTTATTGGCATTATATGAAATATTTAACTCCTGGTTT
>JBBPYO010000003.1:0-8648 GCA_038199845.1 Flavobacteriales bacterium | reverse complement strand
GCCATACGAGGCAAATTCCCCTTCTTCGGTCACAAAGCGCTCTGTTCTGTGCTCTGCGCCAAAAGCTACCGTCAATGCATTCACACCGGCGTTTTCAAACGTACGCACAATATCGAGGTTATTTACCACATTGCTGAACTGATGTGCTCCATTGTAAAAATCAGAAGGGCTTGCTGCACCAAAGGACTGGTTGAATGAATTGACAATATAGTAATCTATACGATTTTTGCCCATCGTAGAGCTGAGATCAAAATTCCAGTTGTTAAACACCGTTTTCATACCCAAAGAGAAAATATGATCTGCAATTTGAGGTGCCATTTCGGCCAGAAAGAAATCGGCTCCGGGATAAATCTGCTCAAAACCGGAAACCCAGTAAGGCACGCGTGCAAATTGGGGCGCAGATCCGCTTCGTTGTGTCAGCGTTCCAAAGGAATAAATTTCTGTTTCGGTCTCTTCATCTAAAGTATAGCCCATATTATAGGCGAAATTGGTGATTTTCATATCAGGAAGGCCTACCTGAAAACCCGCGCTGGGATTGCGTTCCACAAAAGAGGTGAGATCCTGCTCCACGCCCCAATACGCCGCCTCATCTGCCGCACTTGTAATGGTTCCCGCCCGTTGTGTGCGTTTTTGATCAAAGTAATTAAACGTAAAATTAGCATAGCCTTTTTCAAAAATATCCATGCCAAAACCTGCTTCAAGTTGGTATTGTTCACCATCTCCTTCGGTAGTTATTCCAAAACTGGTATTGATAAACGGATCTGATTTTTTCTTGAGCACCAGATTGATCACCCCAGCAACGGCATCAGAGCCGTATTGTGCCGCTGCACCATCGCGAAGCACTTCCACACGTTCTAAAGCTGCAGAAGGTACTGATTTCATATCTACACCTACTTCTCCACGTCCCGGCGTCACATAACTGTAAACTAATGCACTTGCGTTTTTTCGTTTTCCGTTTACAAGTACCAATGTTCTTGAGGGCAGTAAACCACGTAAATCTGCTGGACTAAAATGCGCTGCTGCATCTGAAATGGGCTGTTGGGTTGAATTGTATGACGGCACTTTAAACATCAACTGCTGATCCAGAACGCCTCTGCCGGTCATTTCCAATTCTGAGATTTGGATATTGTCAACTGGCACTGGAGAATCAAAAGACGTTCGGGGTTTACCACGGCTTCCAACCACGATCACGTCGTCCAGCTGGGCGGAATCTGCATCCATAACAACAGTTACTGCATTTTTACCGGTTACATCCACTTCTTCAGTTTCAAAACCTACAAAGGAGACTTCTAATATGCTGTTCCCGCTGGGCACTTCAATCTTAAAAATACCGTCAAAATCGGTCTGAGCGCCAATGCTAGTTCCCTTCACAAGCACGTTGGCGCCCGGGAGCGGTGTGCCGTCTTTATCGGTCACTTTACCGGTCACTTCTTGCTGTTGTTCAACTTTTACAGGTGGCACCAAGCTTTTAAGTGTGAGTACCACTTGCTCTCCATTTATTGTGTATGCAATGGGAATAATATCGGCCATTTTCGAAAGAACTTGTATGATGTTCTCTTTTTTAGCACTAATGCTCAGCTTTTGCTGATCTTTTACGACATTGACATTATAGAAAAACTTATATCCCGATTGTGATTTTATCTTGTCTAATACGGTTTTTAAGGGGACATCATGCAGATCGAACACCATCTTTTTCTGAGAAAGTGAGTCATTTGCAGAAACCTGAATTAAGATCAAAAACGCAAAGACTAAACTTAGTTTCATTTTCAAATACATTGATTTTGAATCTTTTCTCCGAAATAAGGAAGACCCGTTCTTGGAATTTTTCTTCATTTTGTGTGTTTTTGACTGTTAACGCTTCATTTAATAATTATTTGTTACTGAAAGTGATGCTGTAATAATGCCTTTTCATTTAGCAGTAATCGTTATTTTTCGGCCTTCTATTTTAAAGTTGAACGGCACGCTCATGGTCATAGTTGTGAGAATTGTTTTGATATCCTCATCAGTAAATTCGCCTATAAATAATTCCGTATCGAGATCGTTTGCTTTATTACTGATCTCTACATCGTGCATGCGCTCGAGACGCCTTAGAATTTCTGTGAAACTTAAATTGTTGATGATAAGCTTATCGTTTATCCACGCTGTATAGATTTCCGTATCGACCACTTTCTTGGAAAACGCATGGAACTTAGTGTCGAACCGTGCGTGCTCGCTGGGTGTCAGGAAAATTTTAGCTCCATCTCCGGCATTACTTGACAATGCTACTGAGCCTTCTACAAGTGTAGTTGCGACTGTTCTATCTGTAGAATAAGAGGAAACGTTGAATTTCGTTCCCAAAACGGCAACCTTAATCCCGCCCGTATTCACTATAAAAGGATGCTTCTTATCTTTTGCAACCTCAAAAAAAGCTTCTCCTCTCAAATAAACAATCCGGTTTTTCTCCGTTGATATAAATTGCTGCGGAAATTTAAAGTTAGAGCCTGCATTTAACCAAACCACGGAACCGTCTGAAAGTTCGATCTTCAATTTTTTACCGTAGGGAACGTTTATCTCGTTAAAAGTGAGTTTTTCTTCTTTCACTCCTGTTGTTGTAAATCGCAGCGTCGAAGATTTTGAATTGGCTACTACCGCACCTTGCGCATTGATGATTGTCTGTTCCGGTTTATCTGTTATTTTTTTATGCGTACCATCTGCGAGAAGAATCTGAATCTGCTTTTCTTTTTCAGGAGTTTGAGCAGTGATTATATCGGGTTTAACGGGGGCGGAATTCTTTTCACTTATAAAATGCAATCCCATAAAACCGACCAGTAACAATCCAGAAAAAACTGCTGCGTATTTATAAAAAGTAAGGAAACGGGACTTTCGCGCCTTGTTTTTCTGAATTCTATGCCGTGTAAATGATTGAAGTGCTAACGAAGCATCAAAGGATTCAGAATAGGTTTGATCATAAATCAAGAGACGTTTTTTAAAATGCTCTTTATGCTCATCTGACTCGCGAATCCACGCTTTTAATTCTACACGTTCTTTGGGCAGTATTGAACCATTCGCAAATTTTTCTATCAAATCTTCCATCTGTAACATTTTCAATATTGAGAGGTTCTTTCACTTCTAAGATGCATTTTTCCTTAAAAACCCCTACTTTTATACATAATTTATATATTTTTAACACAAATTAAGAGTATATGGATAATAAGGATTTTCTTAGGCGCTTACGCGAAGACGATACTGCCGCGTATACTACGCTCTTTAATTTGTATTATGATTGGCTCTGTAATTATATTTTCGGCCTATGCCGAAATAGAGCATTAGCTGAAGATCTGGTACAGGATACCATGATTAAATTTTGGGAAAAAAGGAAAGAGATAAGAATCACAAGCTCTTTAAAAAGTTATCTTTTCAAAGCTTGCCACAATCAGTTTCTGCTTCATTTGAGGCAGAATAAGTTTAAAGTTGATATATTAGATAGTATTAATTGGGAAGTTTTGGCACAGATACATGATAGCCAGCCTGTTTCACAAGCACCAAAATTAGAAAAACTTCATTCTCTAATTGCGAAACTTCCGCCGCGTTGCAGAGAGGTTTTTATCCTCAACAAACTGGAACGTAGAAAATATAAAGAAATCGCAACCGATCTGGATATTTCCATTAAAACTGTGGAAAACCACATGTCAAAAGCGTTACATTATTTGCGGGAACATGCAACATATTTTTTGCTCTAATAAAATACTAAACTGAAATGACAGAAGTGTTCGATTACTGCTAATATCGCCTCTCTTGCCCTTTATTTTGGTATGCCATCCCTAAAAAATCCGTGTATTTAAAATATCTGGAATTATAATTCAATAAAAAACGTAAAAAACGCCCGAAAATAGTCTATTTTTCGACTCTTTTCGGGCGTTTTTACGTGTATTGTAGCTGTTTTATATTTATTCTAGAGATGCTAATCTATTTCTAAGCGTATCTATTTTTGCCATCGCATCAGCTTGTTTTTGACGCTCTATATCTACTACTTGCTGGGGAGCGTTATCCACAAAACGTTTATTGGCGAGCTTTTTCTCGACCGACTTTATAAAACCTTGAGTGTATATAAGCTCTTCCTTTATTTTTTCAATTTCAGCCTCAATATCAATGGCTCCCTTCAAAGGAATAAAATATTCATTAGCTTTTACTCTAAAGGAAAGCGCACCTTCTATGGCTTCACTTGTTTTTTCCATAGCGCTTAAATTCCCCAAACGCTTGATTACTGTATCAAAATTAGAACTAAAATGCTCTGTATTATGAACAAAAAGATTCAACTTATCTTTAAAAGAGATATTCTTTTCTTTCCTGATGGTTCGCACACCGCTTATCACTTGAGATGCAAGGTCGAAATCTGCGATAATTGCCGTGTTTGACTCTTTAATTTCTGGCCAGTGGTTAACGATAAGCGCATCTTTAGGATCTCGCGGGGCAATATGATGCCAGATTTCCTCTGAAGCAAAAGGAACAAAAGGATGCAGAATCCGCAGGTTATTTTCTAAGGCTAAAATCACACCGTCATAGGTTTTTCTATCAATTGGGGCGCCATAATCTGGCTTTACAATCTCAAGCAACCAACTACAGAAATCGTCCCAAACTAGTTTATAGGTAGCCATTAGGGCATCACTGATTCGGTATTTTTCAAAATGATCTTCAATTTCGGCAAGCGTAGCATTGAATTTTGCCGTAAACCATTCCAAACCAATTTTGCTCGACTCTGGCTGCTCTATATCTTCATCTATTTGCCAACCTTCAATTAATCGATAAGCATTCCAGATTTTATTCACAAAACCTTTTCCTTGCTTACACAATTCTTCATCAAACATGAGATCATTACCAGCAGGAGCGCTTAGCAAAAGTCCCACGCGCACGCCATCTGCGCCGTATTCACTGATCAGACCAAGTGCATCTGGTGAATTACCAAGTGATTTTGACATTTTTCTGCGCTGTTTGTCACGAACTAAACCAGTGAGATAGACATTCTGAAAAGGCCGTTTTCCAGTATATTCATAACCTGCGATGATCATTCGCGCGACCCAGAAAAACAGGATATCTGGCCCGGTGACAAGATCATTGGTGGGATAATAATAGTTGAATTCGGCATTATCTGGATTGCGTATGCCATCAAAAACACTCATGGGCCACAACCAGGAAGAAAACCACGTATCTAGCGCATCCTCATCTTGAATCAGATCTTCAGCTTTAAGATTGGGATTATTGGTTTTCGCTTTCGCGGAAGCGAGTGCCTCTTCTTTAGAGGATGCAACAACAAAGTCTTCCTTACCATCTCCATAAAAATAGGCTGGAATTTGCTGGCCCCACCAGAGTTGGCGGGAAATATTCCAATCCCGAATGTTTTCCATCCAGTGGCGGTATGTATTTTCAAATTTCTTGGGAAAAAGCTTGATTTCTCCGGTTTCCAGCACTGATTTTATGGCCGGTTTTACCAGTTCTTCCATTTTTAAAAACCATTGATCGGAAAGTTTGGGCTCAATCACCGCGCCGGTACGCTCAGAAGTTCCCACTTTATTCGTGTGGGTTTCAGTCTTGAGCAAAATATTCTTTTCCTCTAGTTCCTTTACAATTTCTTTACGGGCGACAAAACGGTCTTTCCCTTCATAATGCATTCCGTAGGCATTTAAACTGGCATCATCATTAAAGATATCAATCACTTCCAACTTGTGTGTATCGCCCAGCATCTTGTCATTCTCATCATGGGCCGGAGTTACTTTGAGACAGCCGGTACCAAATTCCACATCAACATATTCATCTTCAATAATGGGCACGACACGCTCCACAAGCGGTACGATCGCATTTTTACCTCTTAAGTGTGTAAAACGTGCATCGTTGGGATTGATGCAAATCGCAGTATCTCCAAAAATAGTTTCCGGTCTGGTGGTCGCAATGGTGAGCGTCTCCTCACTATTTTCAATCTTATATTTTAGATAATAAAGTTGGCCTTGCTGCTCCACATGGTTCACTTCTTCATCAGAAAGTGTCGTTTTTGCCTCAGGATCCCAATTTACCATACGGAAACCGCGATAAATAAGCCCTTTATTGTACAGATCTACAAAACTTTTGATGACACTTTCAGACATGGAATCATCCATGGTAAATTTGGTGCGTTTCCAATCACAGGAAGCGCCCAATTTTTTAAGCTGTTCTAAAATTGAACCTCCGTATTCTTCCGTCCATGCCCAGGCGTGCTCCAAAAATTCTTCGCGGGAAAGATCAGTTTTATTAATGCCTTGGGATTTCAGTTTAGCCACCACTTTGGCTTCTGTAGCAATCGAAGCGTGATCTGTACCCGGCACCCAGCAGGCGTTATAACCGCGCAACCGCGCCCGGCGCACCAGCACATCTTGTATCGTATTGTTGAGCATATGACCCATATGCAGGATTCCAGTAACATTGGGCGGTGGAATTACTATAGTGTACGCCTCCTTTTCATTGGGCTCAGAATGAAAATAATCCTGTTCCATCCAGTAATCATACCATTTCTTCTCTATCTCCTCTGCGCTGTATCGTGGGGCTATGGCCATATATATTGTAGTTTCTCTGAAACGGCAAAAGTACTTATATAGAAAGAATAACATCATACAAGACACCGAAAAAGTAACGTCTATCGAATATTTCCTACAAAAAACAGTCTAAAATCAGACGAAATACACGAAATATAGCTGAAAATTTTGTTTTAGGATAATTTTAAGGCTATTTTTGTTATTCAATTAAAAATGAGGATCATGAAAAAATATATACTTTTGTTATTTCTCGGTGTTTTGGGTATTACACTTCAAGCTCAAGAAAAGAAAGCAGAAATAAATTTTGAGACCGATGTCATTGATTATGGCGAATTGGCACATGGCGCCGATGGAACACGTGAATTTAAGTTCACAAATACCGGCAATGCTCCGTTAATTATCTCCAAGGCGTATTCTACTTGTGGCTGCACCGTGCCCACACCGCCAAAAGATCCTATTATGCCAGGAAAAACCGGCGTTATCAAAGTAAAATACAATACTAATCTCCCCGGCGGACCTATTAGAAAAACAATCACGGTTTATACAAATGCTTCCAAAGAACCGTATACCTTAAAAATTAAGGGAACCTTATTACCTGAAAATGACGTTCTGGAAAAAGAACAATCTGAACCCAATAACAAATAAGATCACATACAGGTTTAAAAATGACTAGCTACAAAAAAATAGCTGGTCTTTTTTATTTTAAATCAGCTAGAATCCATAATTTTTTCATCTAGTTTGCCTATTATGAAATGATTCTCGGGAATATTTCAGACCTTTGTCAGCTTAAAAATATACTTATGCCAGCACTGTCACAGAAAGGGCGCGCCATGCCCCAATCCCCCATTCGTAAACTGGCTCCCTTTGCCGAAGCCGCTGAAGCACGTGGTACGCAAATCTACCAGCTCAACATTGGTCAGCCGGATATAAAAACTCCTCAGGGCGCACTTGACGCTGTGAAGAACGCTAACATAGATATTCTTTCGTACAGTCACTCCGCAGGTTTTTTAAGCTACCGAGAGAAATTGGCCGCTAATTATACTAAGCAGGGCATTGAGTTAAATGCCAGCGAGATCATTATTTCCACCGGTGGTTCTGAAGCTTTGATGTTTACCATGGGAAGTATAACAGATCCCGGTGATGAAATAATCATTCCTGAACCTTTTTATGCCAATTACAACGGTTTTGCGACAGCTTCTGGTGTTAATGTAGTGCCCGTATTTTCATCAATTGATGAAGGTTTTGCGCTTCCCCCCATTGCTGATTTTGAAGACCTAATCACTTCAAAAACTAAAGCAATCATGATCTGCAACCCAGGTAATCCCACTGGTTATTTGTACAGTCATGATGAGATCAAACAGCTGGCAGCGCTGGTTCTTAAGCACGACCTTTACCTTATTGCGGATGAAGTGTATCGCGAGTTTGTTTACGATGGTTTGGAACATCACTCTATTTTAAAAGAGCGTAGTATTGACAATAATGCGATAATGATCGATTCCGTTTCTAAACGTTTTTCTATGTGTGGCGCGCGGATAGGATGTTTGGCTAGCAGGAACAAAGAATTTATGGCCACTGCTATGAAATTTGCCCAGGCCCGTTTAAGTCCACCAACGCTGGCACAGATCGCAAGTGAGGCCGCGCTTGATACGCCGCAATCCTATTTTGACGAGGTTATTGAAGAATATGTAGAGCGCCGCAATACGCTGGTTGATGGTCTCAATGCAATTCCCGGAGTAAAAGTTTCAATGCCCAAAGGCGCTTTTTATTGTATCGCAGAACTCCCGATTAAAGACGCCGAAGATTTTGCACGCTGGCTACTTGAAGATTTTGAAAAGGATGGCAAAACAGTAATGGTTGCACCGGCTGCAGGTTTTTATTCCACACCAAATACCGGTCTTAACCAGGTGCGTATTGCCTACGTACTCAAAAAAGAAGATTTGATAGAAGCAATTGCACTAGTGAAAGAAGCTTTGGCATCATATACGCGCACCAATGCAGATAAAGCCTGATTTTTCACTTAAAAACCACAATTCATTCGGCATTGATGCTAAAGCGGAATATTTTGTTTCAGTTGAAACGGTAGACGAACTCAAAAAAGCTTTACAACTT
>JBBPYO010000002.1:0-6105 GCA_038199845.1 Flavobacteriales bacterium | reverse complement strand
TCTACCAAAACAATTTTTCAGTATTTTACCTATTTTCGCTCTTTTTAGTATATTTATCAATTGTATGTACTTGGTGGAAATTCATCTTCAAATACTTACATTTATTTATTTCGGATGTTTTAATCCGAAATAAATTTGCTTTATATTTGCGTTAAAATTAAGTGTATCAATGATGTTTTCAAAGGCCTGTGAATATGGTATAAAAGCTACTACCTATATTGCGCTGCAATCACTGCAGGGACGAAAGGTCAGTTTAAAGGAAATTGCAGCAGAAACTGATTCCCCAGTTGCTTTTACCGCCAAAATACTTAATCAACTTGCAAAAAATAACGTGTTACAGTCAAGTAAAGGGCCTTCTGGAGGATTTGAAATTTTCAAAGAAAAAATCAATACAATAATGTTGGCAGATATTGTTTACGCCATTGATGGACCTAATATTTATGAAGGCTGTGCTCTGGGATTTGATGAATGTGATGCTAATAGGCCCTGTCCGTTGCACAATAAGTTCATTGGTCTCCGCGACGAACTTAGCGTAATGTTAAAACAAACCAGTTTATATGAGCTGGCCAAAGTATTGAAAAAAGGAGAGACCTATTTAAAAAGGTAATTTTTAGATTAATAAATGATAAAAAGGTAATAAAATCATTAAAATGAAAATTGACAAAATAGTACTATTGTTTATTTTAATAGCGCTTCCCAATATTCTAAGTGCGCAGGATAAAATAACAACAGATAATTGGCTTTCCAGTCCCGGAATCATCGGGACCTTCGTTTTAATTGCCATTGTCTTGATCGTAGCCATAATTATATTACTTGTAAAGTTGAACGGTTATATCGATTCCATAAAGCGGAAACAGGTTAATAAAAATCAGATGGCCTATGATGAGGAGCTTGTTGGTATGGACGGGGATGAGATTGATATCATTTTAGAAAAAAGAAAGGCAGCCCTAAAGTATAAATTAAAAGGGGATGAACTGGCAGGTGAAGAGACAGTGGTGGATGACAAGGGATTTTTACTGCGCGTTGATCATGAACCCAACAATGCTTTTTTTGATGAGAAGAAAAAGACGTCCCTCAGTCTGGAAACTCCTGAAGAATTAAAAAAAATAGTAATTTATTACATAGGAGCTGCAGCTGTTTGGCTGATCTTGGGTACCTTAATAGGTCAGTATTTAGGGATGAAGTTCCTTTGGCCCGAAATGGATCAGCAGTCTTGGCTCAGTTTTGGTCGATTGCGACCGGTGCATACCAATATGGTTTTCTGGGGATGGTCTTCGCTAGCAATGATAGGCCTTGGATATTTTGTCATTGCGCGTACGTCAAACATTAAGATTTATAACTATACATTGGCGTGGTATGGATGGTGGCTTATAAATGCTACAGTTATATTAGGTAGTATCTGCCTGATGGCAGGAATCAACAACGGCGGTGGGGAATATCGGGAATATATCTGGCCGGTCATGTTATTGTTTGCAATCGGTTTGGTCATCACATTTATTAATTTCTATAAAACAGTTGCCACTCGTAAAATTTCAGAAATATATATATCAAACTGGTTTATTCTGGCCTCCTTAATCTGGACCATTGTATTGGCGATTATTGGATATTTACCATTTTACCAAAATGGTCTGGGCGAAACCGTGATACAAGGTTATTATATGCACCAGGGCGTAGGGATGTGGTTTATGACTTTTACTTTAGGGCTTGTTTACTATTATCTTCCCTCAGCTTTAAATAAACCTATTTACTCTTACTCTTTGGGAGTGCTTGCTTTCTGGACACAAATGTTTTTTTATACTATGATCGGCACGCACCATTTTGTTTTCAGCCCCTTACCATGGTGGTTGCAAACAGTAGCCATTGTGTTTAGCGCCGGGATGTTTATTCCTGTTGTGGCCGGTACGACCAACTTTTTAATGACCATGAAAGGGAGCTGGAACCATATTACAAAAAGTTATGTGCTTCCATTCTTTTTGGTTGGGACCATATTTTATTTTGTGGGTTCTACACAGGGAAGTTTGCAGGCATTTCGATTTACAAATTATGTCTGGCACTTTACTGATTTTAATGTCGCCCACTCTCATATGACCATGTATGGCATTATCGCTTTTTTTCTATGGGCTTCCATTTATGCCATTTTACCAAAACTTACAGGAAAGGAACCTCCTCAGGTATTGGTTGGGGCTCATTTTTGGATGGCGTTTATCGGTCTTTTTTTCTATATGATTTCCCTCATGGCGGGAGGTACTTATAAAGGATTAAGCTGGATAGAAGGCGAGCCATTTATAGAATCCGTGATCTTGATGAAACCCTATTGGGTCTGGCGTGCCGTAGGTGGTTCGCTCATGTTTATGTCCCATCTGGTGTTTGTCTATAATTTTTACTATATGGTAAAAGGTTATAAAAAAATACCACTTTCTGTACAAACGAAAAAGGTGGAAGAAATAACCGTTTAAAAATAAGATCATGCTAAATTTTCATAAAGAACATAAAAACTTAGTACTTACGGCGGGAGTGGTATTTATTGCCCTGAGTATTACGGTTGCCATAATTCCGGCTTTTCAGATGCAGGAAACCGAACCTCTACCCTATGAGAAACCCTTATCGGTCAATCAAAGAAAGGGTCTTAATATCTATGTTTCCGAGAATTGTATGGCTTGCCACACCCAGCAAGTACGTAACATTGAGATGGATAATGTGTGGGGTGATAGGCCTTCTATTCCATCAGATTATTTTTACAGTAAAAAACGATTGGATGTCTGGAGGCAGTCTCCTTCTCTTTTGGGAAGTGAACGTACTGGGCCAGACCTTACCAATATTGGAAAACGACAGCCTAGTAAAGATTGGCATTTGCTCCATTTATTTAACCCCAGAATGGTGGTTTCAGAATCTGTAATGCCTTCATATCCTTGGATGTTCCAGGAAGTTGATAGCGCATCAATAGGTGATGATGACTATGTAGTGGCGGTATCTAAGGAATTTTTCAATAAACCGGGAAAAAAAATTGTCGCTTCCGAAGAAGTATTGCAGTTGGTAGATTATTTAAAATCTCTGCAGCAAACCGAATTGCCAGGTGCTAACGTAAACGATTTTATTCCTGCCTTAAAAAAAATACAGATCTCAGGAATGGAGGGTGATAAACAAGTGGGAGGTTTAGACGGTGCTGACCTATTTTCACAAACCTGTGCGGCATGCCATCAACAAACAGGAAAAGGGGTCATAGGTGCTTTTCCTCCCTTAGTGGGCAGCGAGATCGTTAATGCCGAAGACCCCGAAAAACTTATCAGAATAATAATACAAGGGTATGATGCCCGAAGCGATTACGGTGTTATGCCCCCTTTTGGAGATCAACTTTCCGATGCCGAAATTGCGGCTATAACCTCTCATGAGCGTAGCAGCTGGGGTAATGATGCGGCCCCGGTCACCGAAGAAGATGTGTCTAAAGTACGGGAGTATATAAAGAAAGAACTAATTCAGTAAGTGATGAAAAGAAAAACTCAATTATTTATAATGTTATATTTTGCGGGACTCTTTATAGCAACTGCTTGTGATCTTTGCAAGAAAAATCAGCCTAAAGGATTTGAAAATATTACCCACGGCGCTGGTCCATCGGGAACTCTTGATTACATTATTATTTGGGCTGCGGTGATCATCGTAGGGGTTACATTATTCTACAGTCTCAAATACCTGATCAAACCTAGAGAGAACAATCCAGATCACATTAAAAACATAGTTAGAAACGAAGGATTTTAAATTATGGAGGACAATAGGATCATAAAGGTTTTTTTAGACGACAATCCTAAACCGTTTGCTGCTTTTGCGCCACCGGTCAAAATTGTGTTGGATACCACAAAAATACCCGATGGAAAGCATACGCTAAAAATTGTTGCAAAATCCTCTAACAATGTGGAAGGCATTCGTGAAATTCCTTTTATAGTGCGCAATGGGCCAGAAATTTCAGTCTTGGGTCTCAAGGAAAATGAAACAGTGGATACTCAAGTTCCCATAGTTATAAACGCTTATGGAAGTGAAACGGAAGACTTTTTTGTGATTCGAGGATCTGAAACACCGAAGGCAATTCCAGCTTGGGTCTGGGCATTGTTGCTTACATTCTTTGCTTTCGGGTTGTTTTATATCATTATGTACTGGAGTCCGGAACTCTATAAATCATTTTTTTAGATATGGAAACTGAAATTTTAAACCTGGATGACATTAAGACTCTTGTAGATTCGTTCTACGCGAAAGTGCGTAAGGACAAGCTGTTGGCACCCATTTTTAATGATATTATTGAGGATCGCTGGCCACAACATCTGAAAAAAATGTACAGCTTTTGGCAAACAGTTTTATTGGGCGAGCATACTTATTATGGAAGTCCATTCCCACCACATGCAAAGTTGCCGGTGACAAAAGAACATTTTGACCGTTGGTTACAGTTATTTTTTAAAACTATAGATCATAGCTTTGAAGGAGAAAAAGCAGAGGAGGCCAAATGGCGTGCTGTAAAAATGGCCGAAATGTTCCAACTTAAAATCGAAGCATATCATCAAACCGGGACAAGACCGCTGGTATAAAAAAGTAATTGTTTAAAAGTTTCTATATCCTATTGCTTATTGAAGAGTCAGTCAAACTAAATTTTTGATTCTGATAAATTAATTAAATCAAAACTTATTCGGCTGTCGTTCCAACTTGTTTAAAATACTCATTTTATTCATGTTTTTATCTTTAGAATATTTTATTCCAGTAATTTTAGATTGTAACAGTATTGCATTCAAATAGATTACTTTGACTTCATATTTAAGTGCTTTCCTATACTAAATTTCCGTCACAATAATCGCGCTAGCAAACCATATTTTCTCAATCGATTACTAGTATTTGAAATGGTTCAGCGTTTTTTTTTCAATGATTTAATTTTAAAAAGTCTCAAATCCATCTTCTTTCCTGAAGGACTTTCAACTGGCTTTTAATATAGTGATAATGCTGTCTGTGAAATCGTAAAACTTTAATAGATATTACAAATGTCATCTATTAGAAAATAATCAATTTGATTTTTTTTGGTGAATGAACAGATAATTTCTAAAAAGAAATTCTGGTGCATTACCCTTTTGGATAGGTGTTAATTTCGGTTTGGATCACTTTTCCGTATTTCTCAGCAATCTTTTTTATTTCTGAAGCTTTCCCAATCAATACAATTTGAAGGTTGTCTTTCGGAAAATAAGTTTCAACAAGTTCGTTGGCTTTTTTGAGATCCAGTTCGTTAACTTTTTTTTCAAAATTGTTAATGTAGGATTTATCAAAATCATACCAGAACATTTCTCCAAGCAGTCCCGAAAGATCCATTACCGTTTCATATCTGGGCGGAAACTGCCCTTTCACATAATTTTTGGCAGAGGTTAAAGATTTTTCATCTAGACCTTTCTTATGTAGTCTGTTCAAAACTTCCAAGGCCTTGTCCAGGGCAGCTTCGGTAGTTTCGTTTGCCGTAAATGTTGCAATGGTAAAAGAGCCTCCATATTTTAAAGGTTCAAATCTGCTACGAGCACCATAAGTCAAGCCCGAATTCACCCTAAGTTCATCATTTAACATGGAAGTAAATCTGCCACCAAACAGTGTGTTTATAATCGATATATCCACAAAATCAGGATTGTTTCGGCCAATTCCTGTTGAACCAATATAAAAGGTTGTTTCTTTTGCATCTTCCTTATTTACCAGCAATACGTTTGAACCTTTAAGTTTGGGAAGCGGTTTTGAAGCCAAATTTTCTTTTTCGGTTGAAGATTTTTTCCATTCTGAAAACAGTTCAGTAATCATAGTTTTCATTTCCTTGCTGGAAAAATCACCGACGATATTTAAGGCAGAACCATTTGGTGAATAGTTGTTTTTATAAAATTCCCTAACATCCGAAGTTTTCAAGGCACCCAAAGTTTGAGCGGTGCCTTGGGGGATATTCCCATAAACGTGATTTCCATAGAGCAAAACATCAAAATAAGAATCAATGATACTTCGCGGACTTTCTTTTTGTTGTTCGATGGCTACGAGCGCACGATTTTTTTCTTTTTCGAATTCTGAATCTTCAAAGGTCGGATAGAGCAGTATTTCTTTAATGAT
>JBBPYO010000001.1:0-2365 GCA_038199845.1 Flavobacteriales bacterium | reverse complement strand
TACTAGAAGTTGAATTATTCTTTAAAATAATTGAAAAATTTCAGATTTTCAGATTAAACCCTTGGGGATTTTTAAAGTCATAGTTTTTACTAAGAGTTCCATTTCTATGCTGTTGTTGATTAAATTTGACAATTCGTTTATAACAGTATCCATTGCGCTAAGGCTTAATTATGAAAGTAAAATATATTGTCTACTCAGTTTTAATACTGGGTTTAATAGGTCTGGTGGCCTTTCGGATTATGGATAACCAAGAGCAGGCTGCTGCCGGAAAAAATGATGGCCCGCGTAATGCGGTTATTGTTGGCGGTTTGATACTGAAGCCCCAGATGTTTGATGATAATTTATCATTATCGGGTTCTCTGGAGGCCAATGAGCAGATTGATATTCGCAGCGAAGTGAGCGGAGTAGTGGAGCAGATAAATTTTGATGAGGGCAGTGAAGTTAGGAAAGGTCAGATACTTTTTAAGGTTAATGACGTTGAACTGCGTGCACAGCGATCTATGATGACAAGCGCTCAGAAACTAGCTTCGGAAAATGAACGTCGCGCCAAACTTTTACTCGAAAAACAGGCTATCAGTCAGGAAGAATACGATGTGTCAAATGCAGATCTTGCTTCCTCTAGAGCTTCTTCTGAACTTATTGGCGCCCAACTTTCAAAAGCTACTGTTCGCGCTCCATTTTCCGGAACCATAGGTCTGCGCGAAATTTCAGAAGGAACTTACGTTACGCCTCAAACACCCATTGCCAAGTTGGTAAATACGAGTCAACTGAAAATCACGTTCGCCATTCCCGAGAAATATGCCCCAAGGATGAGGGTCAATAGTGAGCTCAGTTTTACCACACCAGGATCAAGTGAGGAGTATACCGCAAAGATTTATGCTATAGAACCAGCTGTTGATGTCGCCACACGAACTCTTCGTATGCGTGCGATCGCTGATAATAGCGAAGGAAAACTTTATCCAGGTACTTTCGTCAATGTGATCCTTCCATTGGAAACTATTTCTGATGCTCTGCTCGTTCCCACCGAAGCGCTGATCCCTATCCAGAATGGTAAGAAAATTTTTGTTTATCGAAACGGAAAAGCCCGGGAAATTGAGGTGCAAACGGGATCACGCACAGATAGTGTAGTGCGTGTAATTTCTGGTCTCAAAGCGCAGGACACTGTACTTGTCTATGGCGTTATGGCCCTCAATGACGGCACGGCCGTTCAGGTAAAACTCGAAGATGTTACTAATATCGTAGCGCAATGAACCTCTCCACACTAAGCATCAAAAGACCCGTACTTACTATAGTTATGAACATCGCGCTCGTTCTTTTTGGCGTGATCGGGTATACGTATTTGGGAGTTCGTGAATTTCCGTCCATAGACCCGGCGGTGGTTTCTGTGAGTACGAGTTATTCGGGCGCCAATGCAGATATCATTGAATCACAGATTACGGAACCGCTGGAGAAATCGATCAATTCCATTGATGGCATTCGCAATTTAACGTCTTCCAGCACCCAAGGTTCCAGTCGTATAAATATAGAGTTCAACCTCGATAAAAATTTAGAGGAAGCGGCAAATGATGTGCGCGACAAAGTTTCACAGGCCGTACGTAGCCTGCCCGAAGATATTGACGCGCCACCGGTGGTTTCTAAAGCAGATGCCGATGCAGAGCGGATCCTTTCCATGACCATTCAGAGCGATACAAAAAATATTTTGGAACTTTCTGATTATGCCGAAAATGTAATCGCCCAGCGTCTCGAAACTATTCCCGGAGTGAGCAGTGTGCAAATCTGGGGGCAGCGCCGGTACGCTATGCGTTTGTGGATAGATCCCATAAAACTCGCTTCTTATGGTGCCACGGTGGCTGATGTGCGCAATGCACTCTTGGCGCAGAATGTAGAACTTCCATCAGGAAAACTTACCGGGGCAAATACGGAACTTACCGTAAAAACCATTGGGAATCTCTCCACTGAAGAAGGTTTTAATGATATTATTATTCTTACCCAAGGCAACAAGGTGGTACGTTTGAGTGATGTAGGTCGTGCTTCGCTGGAAGGTGAGAATATGGAGACTAAAATGAGCGATTCTGGTCAACCCATGGTCGCAACCGCTATAATTCCACAGCCGGGAACCAATTATCTAGAAATTGCCGACGCTTTTTATGCAGAATATGAAAAACTGAAAAAAGACCTGCCAGAAGGTTTCAAATTAAACGTGGTGATTGATGACACCGTATTTGTACGCCGTGCCGTAACCGAAGTTGCAGAAACCTTGGGTATTTCTATCGTGCTGGTAATCTTGGTGATATTTCTTTTTTTTAGAGATTGGTCTATGGCGCTGCGACCGCTTATTGATATTCCAGTATCACTTATTGCGACT